>JAGGAA010000345.1 GCA_017889675.1 Bacillota bacterium
TTAAACCCATAGTTGCCTGAGATCCCGCAACAACCAGCATCAGCGTCAATAACCTCAATACCCGGAATCATGCGGACAAGTTCCAGGCTGGGGGTTCCTATCCCCTGTACACGCAGATGACAAGGAGCATGGTAAAGATATCGTCCCGTTTGCTTGGCAAAGTTAGTATTAAGCTGTCCCTTATCATAGAGTTCTAGTAAAAATTCTGCGATATCATAGATGTGGCTGGCAACTTGTTCTATCCCTTCAATTGTAAATAACTCCTGATATTCTTGTTTAAGCATAAGACCACAGCTGGTACAGGCCGTTATAATCGGATAGCCCTTCTTAACATAGTCTTGCAAAATAGCGATATTTTTATGAGCATTGGCCTCAGCCTCGTCCATATACCCGTTGACCACTAATGGCGAACTACAACATACCGCCGCCTCGGGAACAATCACCTCGAATTTATTGGCCTGCAACACAGCCACAACATCCAGCCCTACTTGCGGCTGATTATAATTGACGAAACAACCTGGATAAAACACTGCTTTATTTGCATAAGTCTGCTGTTTGATTTTTTTAAACTGTTTGATAAAACTCTCGCTGGCATAGGCAGGCAACGGCGCTTTATTTGATATTCCTATGGTGAAGGGCAGCTTATATCACAATTTTTGCAATTTGAGCAATACTCCAACGCAGACTCCCACTCGTCTTCCTGCAGCCGAAAGCGTTCGCCAGCCGGACCGGCAAGCTTGGGGCCCTGGAACTCCCGCACAGCTTGGGCAACCGGGCAATGAATAACACAAGACGTACAGGCTGTACAGGCATCAGGATTATAATGATGTTTTTTCATGGTTTTTCTCTCCATATACTTAATTTTAAACTGTAAAAGGTGTCAACAGTTTAAACCCGCCTTATAGCCGCTAACCAATGCTACCCCATTGCCCGACTTTTCCAGACAGTAATCATAACCAGCCAGATTGCGGCCAGCAACATAGACGTTTTCGAGCACTACCTGCCCCTCAGAATTTACTGGCCGCAAATTGGTATCAACCTGAATGCCAATCTTGGCAAAAGGTTGGGCTGCATCGGCAAATAGGTTGCGTGTTCCCCACTCCTCCCGCTCAGCTGGGGCTGTCACCGGTAAATCAAAAATAGGTTCACCTATACTATCATGTTCAGCGACAATACCGCCGCCAAAAAAGCCACCTGTCGCTAAGACAACAGCCTTGGTGGGATACGAACGTTCTCTGTCAACATTGCCAGTAATAACAGCAGTCACTCGCTTGCTTTCCTGCACGGCCTTGACAACATGCGCTTGTTCCATAATGGTAACACCCAGCCGTTTAGCACGCTGCAGCAGCATAGCACGCAATCTGAGCCCAACAACAGCTGTCGGCATAATTACAGCCTCAACAAATTTGCAATTAAGCATTTTTTCCAGAGTATCTCTGACAACATAGCTCGGCCTTGAGCCTAATACCGGCGGAATAATAACTACACTGCCAGGCTTCATATGCTTTACCAATTGTTCCCGGCAAACTTGTTGGCCTTGGATGGTATCAAGCCATCTGGCAATGTCAAGGGTAGTTACATCTCGCCCGCCAGTAAAACCAGGATCAACAACAATCTCTTGATACTCTTTTTGAAAACCCGGAATCGTCCCTAAGCCTTTACTAATTAATTCTGGAAAATAATCCTTCAACCTAGTAAATCCTACCACTACAACCTGGCTGGCTGTTTGAATAGGAGTACTATCCATAGTAAGTGGTACCAGACAACTAGGTTTCACGGTGCCGATAGCCGTTGGCAGCCACTGGATCTGATCCAAACCGCCAGTATACGCAAAACTTTCTTCCTGACACATGGTTAAGAAGAATTGTACCGCATCTTCCACTACCTGGCTGCCCACCTTGCTATATGGATGTTCGGGCGGTAACAGACTTAAACCAGCACGCGGGGTAGCAACCAGGGTATTGTTCTCCAGATAACCCAATAGATCAATCGTGCCGCCGCCAATGGCCAGTGTCCCTGCACCAGAGGTCATAAGGGTAACTTGCCGGCCCCGACCCACAGCAGCAATTGCTGCCGTCAAACCGGCCAGGCCGCCACCGATTACAATAACATCACTTGTTCTCATGTTTAACCGCTCCATCTATATTTAATGAGGCTCCATAGATGCCGCGCATCAGTTCCGCCTCCCTGAGCTGGTTCCCCCACAGTACTGGCCGGATACCGTTCCAGCGTGCTTCTAAAAAATCTTTAATAAAATTAGGAGCCTCTTGGGCAGGAATAAATTCATTGGCTACTGCCACGCCTACGCCACGGAAACCACAAAAAGCCCCTTGGCAAGTTCCCATGCCGATACGAGTTTTACGCCTTACATCTTCAAGGGTGTAACTGGTAGGATCAGCTGCCATAGCTTCAACCTCAGCCAGTGTAACCATTTCACACTCACATAACAATTGTCGTTTAGCTGGATTATCCTCCATAACTTTAACAATTTCATTCAATTTCGCTCCTAACCGTGATACCGCACTGTTAACACTATACGCAGGAAAAAACCGTTTGGCTGCTGCCATATCGGCGGCCGACGCATCAGCAATCATGGGTTCAACCGCCGTCCGGCATGCAGCATCGACACCAAGCTTGCCACAAACTCTGTCAGCCATCTTTTCAGCCATCAGCCGGTATGTTGTCAATTTGCCGCCGACGATAGTAGCCATACCTGTTAGTCCGTCTTTTTCATGGTCAATAATCGTAAAATTACGAGAAGCCGACCTACCAGCGGCATTGGGATCAGCACTATAGAGCGGGCGCGTTCCGGCAAAAGCCCGGAGAATCCGGTAATTATAAATGTTTTCAAATAACGGTTGGCCGATTTTGAGCAAGGCCGCCACCTCGGCCGTACGCGGGATAGTATCATCAGGCCGCTCAGCCGGTGAAGACGTTGTACCTAAAATCGTAATGGAACCATGAGGTACAAAGATATCGCCATCAGAAGCTGGCCGCAACCGGTTCGGTCTCTTCCACAGCATAGCGGGCTACCTTGCGCAGGATAGTATTTTCTTCAATACATTCTTGGGCTGATTCGGCATCTTTTACGGCATACCGACCACCGCTATGCAATAATCCATGAAAACGCGAGCTGGTACCATAAGCTAAATCTTTTTGTTCAACTAAAACAGTCTTGATGCCGCGCATAGACAAATCTCGGAGAATCCCAACTCCTGTTGCCCCGCCACCAATGACAACTACGGTAGCTTGCATACTTATTTAACCCCCGCTAAAAAAGGATAGAGAAGCCCCCCTGGGCCGATAACTGGCTAACTTCCAATTTTTAATAAGTTCTTCTTTGTTGTTCCATACACCAACCGCTAAACCGGCAAGATACGCTGCGCCTAATGCGGTGGTCTCAGTAACCTGAGGACGGTCAACCGGCACACCCAGGATATCGGCCTGAAACTGCATCAGGATATTATTGGCTACAGCGCCACCGTCAACCTTAAGCGCCTGTAGTTTAATTGCAGAATCGGCTTCCATAGCGCTCAGTACATCTTTAGTCTGATAAGCCATGGAGTCAAGCGTAGCACGAACCACATGAGCCTTAGTCGTACCACGGGTTAAACCAAGGATAGCGCCGCGAGCCGTCATATTCCAATAGGGAGCACCCAAACCAACGAAAGCTGGAACTACATATACACCCTCAGAATCATTGACTTTTTTCGCAATATATTCTGAATCAGGAGCCGCATCAATCAGTTTAAGACCATCGCGCAACCATTGAACTGCAGAGCCGGCTACAAAGATGCTGCCTTCCAGTGCGTACTCGACTTTGCCGTCAATCCCCCAGGCAATAGTAGTCAACAGGCCATTCTTAGACTCATATACTTTGTCACCGGTATTCATTAGCATGAAGCAACCAGTACCATACGTATTTTTCGCCATACCAGGTTTAAAACAGGTTTGCCCAAACAATGCTGATTGCTGATCGCCAGCTGCGCCGGCAATAGGTACAGCTGCGCCTAAAAATACACTAGGCTCAGTGTTGCCGTACACCTCACTGGAGGGGCGAACCTTTGGCAACATGCAGGCAGGAACAGTCAAAGCTGCCAGCAGTTCTTCATCCCATTTGAGTTCACGAATGTTATACATTAATGTCCGGGATGCATTCGAGTAGTCTGTTACATGGACCTTGCCGCCTGACAGTTTCCAGATAAGCCAAGTGTCAATGGTTCCAAACAGGAGGTCGCCTTTTTCCGCTTTGGCACGAGCACCCTCGACATTATCTAGAATCCATTTTACCTTAGTGCCCGAAAAGTATGCATCTACTACCAAACCAGTTTTTTGGCGGAAGGTATCTTCCAGTCCTTTAGCTTTAAGCTCGTTGCAAATATCCATAGTTTGGCGGGATTGCCAGACAATCGCATTATACACCGGCTTACCTGTGGTTTTATCCCACACTACGGTAGTTTCGCGCTGATTAGTGATACCAATGCCAGCTATATCTGTTGCACTGATACCAGCCTTAGCAATAGCCTCAGCAACAACCCCAATCTGTGAACTCCAGATTTCATCGGCATTGTGCTCTACCCAGCCTGGTTTGGGGAATATCTGGGTGAACTCTTTTTGAGCTACAGCCACAATGTTGGACTCTGAATCAAACACAATGGCCCGCGAACTGGTAGTTCCCTGATCAAGCGCAAGTACATACTTTTTGGACATAACAGCAACTCCCTTTTATTTATATTATTTTTGAGACTGCTTTAACGCATTTTTGGGCAAGCATTCTATATTAACCAAACTCCAGATTAAACATAACAAGTAAATAATTTTTTCGACTTCTTACTACCACTGCTCTAACATCGCCCTCCCTGTCCAGACATAAAACAAAGCCCAAAGTAACGCCTATAGAGCTGCAATTTCTACAAAGGCGAAAACTTCGGACTTACTTTATCTCTGTCCCTTTATTCTTCTGTTGTAACTATATTCTCGCCGCTTTTTATAATTCCTGCTAAATTTTAAATAATGTGAAAAGTTATTATTTTCACTCATTTTTAAAGTTACTTTAGCATTTACCAGAGTTCACGTTTACTGGCACTTACGGCACTCAAGCCATTGTTGATAGCCTGTTCAATGTCTTCTTTGGTATGCATCAGGCCACCGCCCAGAACAGGAAGTCCGGTCATGCGGGCAAGTTCAGCTACAACAGTTGCAGGAACCGATGCCGGTAATAACTCCAACGCATCTGGTTTATACCCTTTAAGTAAATTGACCCCGGTCTTAATGGCTTCCGAATCCATCAAAAACAAGCGATGAATCACCAGCATTCCGGATTCACGTGCAAGTTTTCCCAGCTGCGTTTTG
>JAGGAA010000346.1 GCA_017889675.1 Bacillota bacterium
GTTAAACGCTTCAGCAGCGGCTACTTGCAGCGGTGCTGCTGCCCCAACAGTAAGAAAATCATGTACCTTGCGAATAGAAGCAGTAATCTCAGGCGCGGCCTGCACATACCCAATCCGCCAGCCAGTAACACTAAAGGTTTTAGAGACGCTATTTACCGCGATTGTCCGCTCAGCCATCCTGGGCAGAGTCCATAAGGGAATATGCTTAGTATTGTCATAAAGAATATGCTCATAAATTTCATCATTAATTGCCAGTACATCATGTTTAATGCACAACTCGGCGATTAATTCCAGTTCCTCACGATTAAAGACCTTGCCTGTTGGATTATTGGGTGTATTAATAATGATCGCCCTGGTTTTATTCGAAAATGCAGCGATTAATTCCTCACGGCTAAAATTGAACGTCGGCGGCTGTAAGCTAACATACTTAGGAACTGCACCGCAGAGAATAACATCTGCCCCATAATTCTCGTAAAAGGGTTCAAATATGATAACCTCATCGCCCGGATTAATAGTTGCCAGCAATGTAGCAATCATGCCTTCTGTCGCGCCACAACAAACTGTGAGTTGACGCTCGGGATCAATGACTACTCCATAGTCGCGCTTTACCTTGGTAGCAATGGCATCACGCAAGCCTTTCGTACCCCAGGTTATCGCATATTGATTGTGATCCTCCCGAATAACCGATTCCGTAAATTGTCTGGCTTTAGCTGACGCATAACCGTCCTCACGAATATCCTGAATACTTTTATTCATTAATACGCTACCTCCTAATTACCGTTTGTTAAGCCTGTGAGCAAAGTAATCACCGCTTGACTGCACAATTTGAACCATGGCAATAAGAATTACTACTGTAGCCAACATAACATCAGCACGAAAGCGCTGGTAGCCATAGCGGATAGCCAAATCACCCAATCCACCGCCACCGATAGCACCTGCCATGGCAGAATAACCAATTAGACTAATCACAGTCAGCGTAAATCCTAGCACTATAGACGGCATAGATTCTGGAATAAGCACCTTCAAAATAATCTGGCCAGTTGATGCTCCCATCGACTGTGCAGCCTCAATTAAGCCTGCATCCACTTCTTTAATTGCTGACTCAACAACCCGAGCAAGAAATGGAATAGCCGCAATACTAAGTGGCACAATGGCAGCATTTGTGCCGATAGATGTACCCACAATAATTCGGGTAAAAGGAATAATAGCTACCATCAGAATAATAAAAGGCGTTGATCTGGCAGCATTCACTATGGCTCCCAATGTCTGATTAAATACAAGATTTTCCTTAATATGACCTTTGCCTGTTACCACCAGGACAACCCCTAAGGGAATTCCAAAAAGCGCTGATACCAGCGAAGAAACAGTCACCATATAAAAAGTTTCTCCTAGTCCCTCAACCAGCAACATGAGCATGTCTTGCGACATAACCAATCACCTCTGTTCTCAAATCTAGATCCTGCATATATCGTAGTGCATTTTGGATATCTTCGTCCTTCCCTGATAGCTCAATCAAGAGCGTACCATAAGGAATATCCTGCAAATGATCAATATTGCCTGATATAATATTTACATCTACAGCAAACCGGCGAATAAGTCCAGCTATAAATGGTTCATTGGTCGCTTCCCCGAAGAAAGATAACCTCATAACAAGATTTCCACCAACTATTGGCACTTCTGACAACAGCTTTGCTAATGTATCTGGGACTTTGTTATTTACTACTGCTTTAATAAAATCCTGCGCGGTTGCTGATTGTGGATTAGTAAACACATCAAATACTTTACCGATTTCAACCAACTGTCCACCTTCAATAACCGCAACTTTGTCACAAATCGCTTTAATAACATGCATCTCATGAGTTATTAGAACAATAGTCAGACCCAGTTTATTATTTATATCTTTCAACAGCGCCAAAATGGATTCTGTAGTCTGCGGATCAAGCGCCGAGGTTGCCTCATCACATAAGAGCACCTTAGGCTCACTAGCTAATGCCCTAGCAATACCTACCCGCTGCTTCTGCCCACCACTAAGTTGGGCTGGATAAACATCTCGCTTGTCTGTCAGGCCAACTAATTCTAATAAAGGTTCTACTTTTTTTTCTCGTTCAGACCGGCTGACACCAGCTAATTCCAATGGAAAAGCTACATTTTCAAGTACAGTGCGTGCCGAAAGCAGATTAAAGTGTTGAAAAATCATCCCCATACGTTTACGAGCTTCTCGTAACTCGCCCTCAGATAAGGTAATCATATCTTGACCATCAACCAATACCCGGCCAGCAGTAGGGCGTTCCAGCAGATTAATACAACGAATCAGCGTGCTTTTCCCTGCACCGCTTTTACCAATAATACCAAAAATTTCACCCTGCTCTATTTCAAGAGACACATTATCAAGTGCCTTTACAGGGCCTGATTCTCCCTGATATACCTTCTGTAATTCAGTTAACATAATCATATTTATATGGTTCCTCCTTTACTTCCTAAAAATAAAAAAGCCTCTTCACAGAAGAAGAGACATAATTAACTAACTATGCTATTCTTCATCTGCCAGGCCCTTACGGGCTTCTGCAGGAATTGGCACCGTTTCGCCTATACAAATGCGTATATACGATGGTTGCCGCGGCTTCATAGGGCCAGTCCCTCAGCCAACTCTTGATGAAAAATCACTGTATTCAGTTCTTGGAGTTATATTAGCACAAGGTCTAAATGCTGTCAAGGAAAAATTGTAAAGATGTTATGCTTGCAACAGTCTAAACTTTACGACAATAAAAAAACACCTACACTATTTAGTAGGTGTTTTATCAACCAGCAACTTCCTAATCTCCCAGGCCGTTTCCAACCAAGTACCTTCGGCGTTTGTGGGCTTAACTACTGTGTTCGGT
>JAGGAA010000347.1 GCA_017889675.1 Bacillota bacterium
CACTGTCCGGGAGACCCTTGAGGAACCCATGCGTGCTATGGGTCACAAGGGAAACTTAGATGGCAAAATTGATGTCCTTTTAGATAAAGTTAGTCTGTCACCGGACTTGAAAGACCGCTATGCTCATGAACTTAGCGGTGGTCAAGTTCAACGTATCTGTATTGCCAGAGCCATTTCTACCAATCCCAAATTTATTGTTTTGGACGAAGCCATCAGTTCCCTGGACGTTTCTGTTCAAACTCAAGTACTGAATCTGCTCCATAAACTACGGCTTGAAATGAAGATGACGTATCTTTTTGTGGCGCATGATTTACAGGCGGTGGCTCATTTGTGTAATAAGATTGTATTTTTGTATAGAGGTGAAGTAGTCGAGGAAGTTATGAGCTGGGATTTGGCCAACGCGCAGAACGCGTATGCAAAATCACTGCTGGCTTCGGTTATTCCTTTTGAAGTATAAGCTGAAAAAATAGGTATTGCTTTTATGCGAAAAGATAGACTACAATATAGTTAGAAAATCAAATCATATCATAGTCTAATAATATGGTAATCAAACAAAAAGGAGGTAACAAGTTGGAAGACTTGACACAGGAGCTGTTCCGTTTTTTTAATGGATTTTCTTCATGGGAAAGTTCGGTTATTCGTGCGAGTGATCTGACAGTGTGGGAAAGTTCGGTTATTCGTGCGAGTGATCTGACAGTGTCAGAAGCGCATGCCATTGAAGTTCTAGGACAATATGGTCAGATGAATATGAAGAATGTGGCTATGAAACTGGGAGTAACAACAGGAACTACAACAGTGACAATTGACCGGTTGGAACGAAAGCAATATGCCAAGCGTGAGCTTAGTTCCCAGGACAGGCGAGTATATTTAATCAGCCTTACCGAAAAAGGCTTGCAAGCGTATGAGGAACACCATCAATTTCATTCAGAGTTGTCCAAACAAGTTTTGGGAACACTGACTGAAGAAGAGAGTGAGCAGCTATTAAAGACGTTGCAGAAGATAAATGCCGAAATTTTTTAGTTGGGGGTTACATTTGATGAGTTTACAACATCACGGCCATGAGCATCATGACCACCAGCATTATGGAGAGCCAGGCCACAATAATAAGCGCGGATTAGGAATTGCCTTGATTGTAACATTCGGTATAATGTTTCTGGAGTTCGTTGGTGGTTTGGTTACCAATAGCTTGGCGCTCCTGTCTGATTCAGGACATATGTTAAGTGACGTAAGCTCACTGGCACTTAGTTTGCTGGCAATTACTGTTGCCGCTAAACCACCTTCACTAAGAAAAACATTTGGCTATCAGCGGTTCGAAATTTTAGCGGCGCTGTTTAATGCCATAACCTTGTTTGTTATATCGGGGTTCATTATTGTGGAAGCGTTTCGGCGGTTTCAGCAGCCACAAGCTGTTGACAGTATTTCGATGATGGTCATTGCCTTTATTGGGATGCTGGCCAATATTATAAGCGCAGTGGCTCTGCTAAAACAGGGTGATGTTCAGGAGAATATCAATATGCGCAGTGCGTATTTGCATGTTATCGGAGACGCCTTAAGTTCGGTAGGCGCCATTGTTGCCGGAGTGCTTATGCAACTTTATTCCTGGTATTTCGTTGACCCAATTGTCAGTGTGTTGGTGGCGCTTGTCATCAGCAAAGGAGCCTGGAAAGTGGCTAAACAGAGGGGGATAAAAGGGGATGTGGCTTTGTGTTACTTAGCGAAATTTATTTCAAAACCATGATCTTGAATAACTCGGATAATTTCAAACTCAGTATATTTGTGATGATTAAAGGATAGGGACAAAGTGTTGTCATTGATGGTAATGTCTTTAACTGTTTCCATGCTTTGCAGCGACTGTTGGATTTGATTGACGTCGCCCATTTTAGACAGGGTATAAGCAGCATTTACTTGACACATTCCAAACACCTCCTTTCCAAATAATAGTGTACAAATAATAAAACCACGAATAAGCCCGGTCATTGTGACCGATCCCTTCATGGTTTCAATTTCAATATATTAAATTAGTAAGCCAAGACAAATTATCAATACAATACTATAAAAAACAGCATTCATTGCTATTTACATTTAGTATAAAGCATGTCTTTAATACATATAATAGAAAGTTAAATAAAATGGAAATCGGTATGAAGCCGCTGAGGATGCAAAATCCTTTTGGTTTTTCATGCCTTTTTTGTTTTTATTCGGTGGCCGATACTCTGCTGAGAATGTGAGCTTTGAGTACAATGCTGGCAGTGTGGCTGTGTTGGGTTAAGCGCTAGATATGAAAAAAGAGAGGGATTCGCATGGAAATTAAAAATAAAGATTGTACTATTCGCAGGATTACAGCAGAAGATATTGTACCCGCACTTGATTTCATCATTCCCATGCTGAAAGAGGTGTATCCCAATATACCTGATGTCGCAGTACGCTGGGATCTTGCTAACATGAAAGAAGCCTATGTGATACCTGATAACTCAGTCATGTTTGCTGCCTTTGATGGTAGCAGACAAGTTGTTGGAACAGTCGCCATCAGACCTTATGATGATAGGCTTGAGGCGGTTCATGGTTGTTATGATGTACCAGTCACTGCGGAGTTGTCCCGTTGTTATGTGAATAACTCGCTGCGTCGTCAAGGGATTGCCAGTATATTGGTGGCTGCCATTGAGGAATATTGCCAGCAATATGGCTATCAGACGATTTGTCTTCATACCCATAGGTTTTTACCTGGTGGTTTTCCATTTTGGATAAAGCAAGGCTATATAATCCGAAAGGAGAAACCAGAGAAGCTTGAGACCGTATATATGGATAAGCTGTTAACTCAGCAATGTTCGCCTATTGTTGAATTAACAGGCAGTTAATCCGCCATCAACTGTCCACACCGCACCAGTGACAAAGGATGCAGCAGGAGAGGCTAAAAAGGAAATAACGTGGGCAACTTCTGAAGGCTGCGCTATGCGACCAAGCGGATATAAATTTGCCATATCTGATAGAGTGCAGATGTTATTGGGAGCGGTAAGTTGGCGGTCCAGCAGCGGTGTTGCCACATCGCCCGGGCATACAGAATTGGCGCGGATGTTATAAGGGGCGCATTCTAAAGCTGATTTGCACATGAAATAAACACCTTTTACATTGACATCCATAATAGTAGTATAATCTTCTTCGCTGACATCGGTGATTAAATTTTCTTGATAGACACCGGCCGAGTTTACTAAAATATCAAGTTTTCCAAAGATGCCGGTGGCTTGTTGTATTATGCTAATGCAGTCTGCAGGGCGAGAAATGTCTCCCTGCACATAGTCAATCGAATTTGAAATTGTAGCAAGGGATTGTTTTGCTACATGGCCCTTTGTAGAATCACGACCGACGATAACAACCTTTGCGCCATTAGCTAAAAAAAGATTGGCGGTAGATAAACCAATCCCAGAGGTTCCACCGGTAATAACGGCCACTTTGTTGAGTAGGTCATACTGCATAATATTAGCTCCTATCGTAAAAGTATTGTATTGTTTATATTTTTTATTTTACGTGCTTTTCCTTCTTTTAAATAGTTTTTAAAAATACATTAAAAAATAGCCAAACAAAAAAGGAATTCAACATTTTTTGTAGAATGGCATATAATAATAAAAAGAACAGCGTTCAGCACAGATGAACAAATTGAACTAGTGAGGAAACTAAAATGAGTCAAGACATAAACCGCAATAAGGAGAAAAGAAAATACTTAGTTGCCTCGGTGGATCGAGCAATCGAACTTCTTTTTATTCTTGAGAATTCACCACGGGAAATGGGTGTAACAGAGCTTAGCAGAGAACTTGGTGTGCAAAAGAGTACGGTTCACAATCTGTTACAAACCTTACTGGCAAGAGACTTTGTCCGCCAGACTGATACTGGTCATTATACACTTGGATTTCGCCTGATGCCCTTGGGACTGGCTTGTACGCAACGCTTGAATATCAGGAGAATTGCATCTCCGTATCTGAAAGAGCTAGTGATGGAGACCGAGGAAGTTGCGCTGTTAGCCGTATTATCTGCGGGACAGTTAACTATTGTTGACAAGGCAGAACCGACACGCCCTGTTTTTCTCATACCTCGTTTTGATTATTGTAATACCTTCCATAGTACGGCGCTTGGCAAAGTATTTCTTGCCTATAGCTCTGAACAATTCGTGGAAAAAGTGTTGTCTGAGCCCTTACCTCAATACACTGCCAGGACTATCGAAGATAAGCAGAGTTTGTTAGAGGAACTGGTGAAAGTTCGGGAACAGGGCTACGCAGTAGCAAGCAACGAGACCATTGAAGGTGTTACCTGTGTGGGCGCTCCCATTATTAATGCCAATGGAAAAATCGAAGCAGCAATCACTGTTTCAGGGGCGACTGCTTGGTTTAATAAAGATAAACGTGAGTCGGTAGTTCGCATCATGCTAGAAAAGACAAAGGCAATTTCAGCGCAGTTAGGATACCGGGGTTAGGTAGCGGCCTTCTTTTATTTATCGTAACAGGTGAACAGCGTTCAGTAATAACGAACATAAGTTTACAGTGTTATATAGTTTTTACAAATATATTTAAGGAGTGATGATTATGCCAAGGCCAGTATTTACCAAAGAACGGTGTAAAGGCTGTGAATTGTGTACGGCAGCGTGTCCCAAAAAGCTGCTGGTAATGTCAACTACTTTTAATAGCAAGGGTTATAATTTTTCCACATGTCCTGATGATTCGGAATGTGTTGGCTGTTGTCTTTGTGCCAGGGCTTGTCCAGATATAGTGATTGAGATTAATAAATAATAATGGGAGTGGTGAAAATGTCAGAAAAAGTGCTCATGAAAGGCAATGAGGCTATTGCTGAGGCTGCCATTGCTGCTGGGTGTCGTCATTATTTTGGCTACCCGATTACACCGCAAACTGAGATACCGGAATATATGTCCAAACGTATGCCCCAGGTTGGCGGTGTATTTTTGCAGGCAGAGAGTGAAGTCGCGGCTATTAATATGGTATATGGTGCTGCTGGGGCAGGGGCCAGGGTTATGACTTCCTCTTCCAGTCCGGGAATCAGTTTAAAGCAAGAAGGAATTTCTTATATTGCGGGAGCTGAGCTACCCTGTCTTATTGTAAATATTATGCGCGGCGGTCCAGGACTTGGTGGTATCCAGCCATCACAAAGCGACTATTTCCAGGCTGTCAAGGGTGGTGGTCATGGCGATTATCGTAATATCGTGTTAGCTCCAAATTCAGTGCAGGAAATGGTAGATTTGACGATGCTGGGTTTTG
>JAGGAA010000085.1 GCA_017889675.1 Bacillota bacterium
TAAGTTGTGCAAATTGCGCTTTAGCTTTTTTCATATCTAAGTTTTGATCATTGATTATGTTTGATGTAAGCTGCGCCATCTCGTAAGTAAAATCATTTCTTTGTTCGCTAGGTATCAGCGGCATTGTTTTGGCTGTAATGGTAGAAATAGCATAGGTAAATTCAATTTTAAAAGTCTCCACATTGGTAACAGGTGCAGATAAAAATTTCGTGGCAATCTGTGCCATTTGATAAGCAAATTCATCCTTGGATAGTTCTGTATTGCCTTTTGCTGCTGTAGCAGCATAGTTAACCGGCACATCTGGGCCTTTTAATTCATTTATAGTATATGATGATGCCAGATTTTCCGGAGACGTCGCTGCCCTTAAAACTCTCGGTTGTGTTTCTTGGCTCGCTTTCCCCTCTTCACTCCCTGGCGCAAGAGCCGCAACGGCCTTACTCTTTCCATACTTACTCGTAATTGTATCTAGCGCCTGGCGAGACTTCGAATGATCACCCAACGCGATGGCGGTACGCGCCATACCCGATAATCCATCCAGTTCACCTTCCGGTTGGGAAGCTAACAATTGGTATTGCTTATAGGCTGCACGGTTGTGATTTTTCTTAACTAAAACTTCGGCATACTGCCGACGATAAGAGGGATTTGGATACTTGCTCAGCACTAATTCAAACAGTGATTTCCCGTCAATATACTTATCTGTATTAATAAGAATTACAGCATCCGCTATCGCAGCATCCGCATTAGTTGGTGCTTTGTCAAGTAATTGACCATAATAGCTAAGCCCTTCGGCTGTACGCCCATTTAACATTAACTGGAAAGCCAACATCCGTCGGCTAGCATCATCACTCGGCTGCTTCCCGGCAAGATAGCTATATACTTTCAAAGCGTGTCCCTGTTTTCCGAGGCGAAGATAGCTTTCAGCCAGCGACCTAAGTCCAGGAATTGGTGCCTCTGTATAAGCAGGCCATAACCGCTCTCCCTCTCGCACTGCCAGTTCAGGCTGAGAGCTATTGCCAAGCGCTACTATATAGTCACTGGCAATCGAACCTTCAACAGGCAATGTTTTCGTATAATTAACTAAAATTGAAGCAGCCTTTTGGTCTTGGCCGCTATTCATATAAGAAATGGCCAAATTATGCTCCAACTTAGTCAACTGATCAGCCTTGTCCGGACATTCTGGCATCAGTCTGCGCGCCCGTTCCAAATCCCGAGCCGCTTGTCTGTAATCTTTTATCTGCAGACTCAACATACCACGGCTGAAATACACCTCATAATCATTAGGGTTCATGGTTAATAGGTGCTCATAATAGGACTGAGCAGCGATAATATTACCACAGAGTACATTCATTTCCCCTGCCCGCAAAAGTGCGTCTCTCTCACCACAAGTAATTGCCGGTTGCAGTACCGCCAATGCCTTATCATACTCTTTCAACTGAAAATATGCAGTACTAACGCTTCGAGTCACAGCAGAAGGCATCGTTGTACCAGAATGTTGTTCAAATAAATTGACAGCCTGTTCATTCTGACCTGCCTGTTGCAGGATAATAATATAATCAGAAAGAGCCGATTTGTCTTGCGCATCTGCCTCAACAAGACGAGCCATAATATCTAGTGACTGTTGATATTGGGCATTTTGAGCCATCTGCACAGCTTGAGTATGCAACAACTTCCGCTCATTTTCAGTAGAAACAGCCGACTGTTCAACAGTAGCTGATGGCACCTGCCCTACTACAGGGACATCGTCCGCCAATCGATATGTACGCAGGCTTCTCTGATACCATTGAGAATAATGTTGCTTGTCAGGACTATTCTCAATGACCATTTGAAATAATGCTTTTCCACCGCCTATATTGCCCATTGACAAGAGTGCCACTGCGTCTTCTGCCGCACCTGCAAGCATTCCCTGATTTTCTAGCAATACCTGACGATACATAGGTAATCCCTTGTCCAGTTGACCGGCATACAGTAATGTATAAGCCAAGCCTGCACGATACCTGTGATTTTGCGGACTGTGAGCGATGAGTAACTCAAAACTGGTTTTAGCTAATCGTACCTGACCTGTCCGAATATAGCATTCAGCCACACAATATAATACTCTATCAGGCATAGCTTCTAACCGTGGCCATGCTGCGTTAGCTGTCTCTATAACCTCCTCATAACGACAATCATCAAACAAAGAGACAACAGCCTCTTCCTCTGCCACAGAAGTATGTACACGAACAGAGTATTCACGACCTGCATCAGGTATTACGGCTGCCGCCGCTTCACCCGTATTATGCTGTGTGGCCATAAATGCCGAAACAACAGCCAGCCAAAACCGTCGATCTTTCAATATGTTACACCTCATTTTTCATGTAAAAGATGTATTAGTCACATAATCGCTTGCATTTGTTAAAATATTATACCATGCTAGCCAGGAGCCAAAATTAAAGATTACTTAAAGAATTCATCCAGGGAAAGTTAACCTTTCCATCTGGAAAATAAAAAACACCTGGTAACACTCACAAAAAATACTTGTAAGAGCAACCAGGCAGTCATAGGCATCACGCCGTTAGACCCACGGCTTTGCGTCATCGCCTTTCAGCGGGTATGCCAACTTATTATTCAAATTATCTATATTTACATTTTACTAGGTAATTTATAGGTTGTCAATTTGTATTTACTTAGTACCTTCCTGGCATGTTCATAGAAAATAAGTTACTTTCTTCACAGGGGATCTAGAGCTTGCCTTTTCGAAGAAATTCAAAAATTTTGCCGCCCAGAGCAACTTTCATGAAAAAGTATAACAGAATCAGCACGCTGATGTTATCAAATAGATCTCTTTGTTTTATCTTATACCAGCCCAATTGAATTGTTCCCAACCAAGCTTCATCTATGGGTTTGGAAAACTGCCAACCTTCAAGCGGCCAATAGAAAATGCTTGGGTGAATCCACATCACATCAAACACATCATGAAACAATGTCCCAATAAAAACTGGAAATAACCATGTTTCTTTGTTCCAAAGCCATTGCATAGCTGCGAGAATTCCAATAAACCCCAAAAGAACCAAAGAATGACCAATAGCACGACTTTCATACGTAAAACTGCTTTCAAGCAACTTAAACAAGGATTTGTCGATCAAATCCGGCAATAACGAAGAAACAATAACTATTCGATAATCAATCTGTCGAAGCCGCAAACCCGTTTCCAGCACTTTCACTGCGGCAGTTGTAAATCCAACATGGGATAGTGGTAACATTCTTCCTCCCGTTTGCATTTTCAAATACTACGATTTCATATTTTTGCTGAAAATCAGCTTACTCCAGTATTCACTGGTTCAGCTATTCTGATTGTTTTTTCCGAGCACTTTAATACTAAATCCAGCATCTTTCCACTTACTATGATTTAAGCAATTTCGAGTGTCCAATAATTGCTTGTTCCGCATGAGAAGCCCCAATTCATCAGCCGCAAGATATTTAAACTCTTTATGATCTGCTAACAACAAAATCAAATCAGATGCTACGAAAGCTTCTTCCAGATTTGACAATTCAAATTCATACTCTTTTACATATGGATCATATATACCTACATCAATATTTGCTTGTTTAAGTTCGCGGATGACTTTAGTAGCAGGGCTTTCTCTTATGTCGTCCACATTCCCTTTGTAAGTAACCCCCAATACTGTTATTTTGGGTTTTACTGCTTGATCCAGCATTTTTTTCACTAATCCGACAACAAAATTCGGCATCCCATCATTTATTTCCCGGCTTAACCGTATTAATTTCGCATTGTTGGATTTTTCAACGATAAACCATGGATCCACTGCCAGACAATGGCCACCGACTCCTGGACCCGGTTGGTGTATATTCACTCGCGGATGCATGTTCGCCAATTTAATTATTTCCAACGCATCCAAATCTAGATCATAGGCTATTCGGCAAACCTCGTTTGCCAGTGCAATATTGACATCGCGAAACGTATTCTCCATTAATTTAGCCATTTCTGCTGATGTAGCATCCGTAATTAATAAGTTCCCTTGTACTACTTTTTCATATATTTCTCTTGCTTGATAGGATGACTTGTCATTTATTCCGCCAATAATCCGATCATTACTAACGAATTCGTGCAGGATGTTTCCAGGCAACACCCTTTCCGGGCAATGTGCCAGATAAATTTCTTCACCGATTTCAAATCCGCTTTTTTGCAAAATAGGAACTAGAATATCTTCCGTGGTACGCGGTGAAACTGTTGATTCCAAAATTACCAAATTTCCTTTTTGCAAGAATGGCAGTATTGACTCAGTAGCATGCATGACATACGTTAAGTCTGCCGAATTATCTTCTTTTAGCGGGGTAGGAACAGCAATAATAAAAACATCAGCTTGCTCGGGCACTTGCCTCACGATCATGTTTCCGGATTGGATCGCCGCACATACAACAGTTTTTAATCCAGGCTCATTAATATGAATCTGTCCTTTACTCAGTACATCAACAATTTTGGAATCAACGTCTACGCCAACAACGTCAAATCCATTTGTAGCAAAAACACTTGCGGTCGGAAGTCCAATGTATCCTAAACCCAAAACGCAAATCCTAGTCGTAGAAACTCCCCCTTACTATTCGTGTACGCTCACGGAAACCCGAGAAACTTTATTGCTCAAGGCTTTACGCCTTGGATTTTTTTTGTACTTCCTCCAATTTTCTTGGGAATACTGATGCTCTTTCTATCGCCGGAGGACGGTACCTCAGCCCGCACAGGTGCAAGCTGTTATGGCAAGTTAATTTGCGCTTGCAGGAAAAATCGCATCTTTAAATGTAATTGTCCTCGTAAATTTAGTGATCCTGATGCTTCCTGGGGGTGGAACAGCTACTTTTTTGCTATACTGGTTGAAAATGCGAATCCAAGTATCAAGTACCGTTTAAGGAAAAATGGTAAAATAGCTGCAACTGGTTCAATTATACGTTTTATTTTATGATTTAAGAAAGCAATTTTATTAAAATTCAGAATGTATTTTTTTGCAAATAGATTATAAATGTATGGACTACTAATAACTTTAAATCCATTATTTTCTAGAAGATCTGTCACTTCGTTGTATGTATATTCTTTAAAATGGAATCCTTTAGCTTCCGTTCCTTGAGGATGAAACTTAGCCGTAATATCGGTAGGCCGTAAATGCCAATTTGGAGTAATCGTAATTATTATGCCATTATGGGACAGTTTGGAATAAATCATTTCTAATAACGGATTAATTTCGTCAACTGCAATATGTTCAAATACATCATTCCAATAAAATATATCAATACTTGAGTCTGGTAACGTACTCAATATTTCATAAACCGCCCCCTCATACACCTTAACATTGTCGGGGAGAGAAGAGGCAAAATCTATAATTATGTCACATCCACTAACATTAATGTTGTCTAGTAATGCCAATTCTTTTAAAATTGATCCTGTCCCAATTCCGGCCTCAAAAAATTGTATGACTGTTCGATTAGACTGTAAATTCTTTTGCCTATATTCGTTTAAAACTTTTATGATAATTTCAGAATAGATTTTTCTAGAGCCTAGGTGTAATTTTTTACCTGTTTTTACAGCGACTTCTTTCATTATTTCAGTAATAAATTTATATCCTTCTCTCGCTAATAGTAGTCTTCTTTGACTAAAAGGTTGTGCCTTTAGAATCTCATTAGCATATGCTACCTCTTCCTCATAATGAGTTCTGTTTAGATCTTCAATAGATAAATTAGCTATGTCAATTTTTTCTCCCGTAAGCCTTGTAAGAACATTGGACATCCGATATTCCTCCCTTAATAAACGCTCCCGTAATATCCCGGTTGCACATCCCGAAAAATTTCTAACGTATAATTATAATTCTTTCAGCCTTTGTGTCGGTTATCTTTTGATAAGCTTTTTTAATGAACGCCTTGCAGCTGTTTAGCCTGTTTTTTTGATATTTTTCCCATTTTTCTGCATATTCCAAAAAAATTTCACAGCCAAATAATTCATACATGACTTTTAATTGAGCTATATGTAGTCGATGATAAAATGGACTCGCTATCGTATTTTCCATATCATATTTTGACCAATAATCACAATCAAATATCTTAAGCTCTTTTTCAAGAGTTTGAATTGCCTTCGTCAGTATCTTCTTATAATCCTCATCATTACTCGCTTTATAATAATCGTAAAGTCCCCAGATTGAAAATATCCAACCATTTAGAACAACCGGTTTTTCAATATATTCTTTAAAGCATAATTTATCATCAATATACTGTGTGCAGCCACCACCAGCGATCGGGATACACATAAAATCCACAGCTTGCTTTGCGGCTTTCAAGTATTTTTCATCACCGGTTTCTTTATAAGCTCGAATAAGTAAAGAGGCACCCTCTCCCTGAGCCATCGACGAATATGGTATTCTGGTTCCTACAATGGAAAAGGTATCCCACGCGCCATTTTCTTCCTGATTCTTCACTGCCCATTCAACGGTTCTCATAAAAGCTTCTTTGTATTTTGGGCAACCTGTTAGAATAAACAAATCATATGCCCCAAGCCCATAGTGAAATATCGCTAT
>JAGGAA010000348.1 GCA_017889675.1 Bacillota bacterium
CCCACCAAATCACGGGTAACCATAGCATATTTTACTTTTTGCTGCTCCTGCGGACTTAAGCCACTCTCGTCCATAAGGCCGTTAATAAAAGCAACTTGGCCTAAACCAATCTGAAAATTGGTTAAACCGGCCTCCAGCATGGCTTCAACCGCCAATGCGATAATCTCCGCATCAGCTGCTGGTCCCGGGGCTCCTAAAAGTTCAATCCCTGCCTGGTAAAATTCACACTGTCGTCCAGCTTGCGCTTGCTCATGCCGAAATACATTAGTAAGATAAAATAATCTGAGCGGCAGCGGCCGTTCTTTAAATCTTGTCGCAGCTACCCGCGCAATGGGTGTTGTCATATCAGGACGCAGCGCTAACGTACGATTATTCTTATCAAAAAATTTAAACACATGCTCCTGGATAGCGTTGCCTGTACCTAGTGTTATAGTTTCCATATATTCAAAAGTTGGCGTCACCACTTCATCATAACCCCAACAGGAAAACAGCTCAGCAAGAGCTCCTTCCACAATGCGTTTTTGTTTTGCTTCTCGCGGCAGCAGATCACGTGTTCCATAAGGAATTTGCGGCACAAAATTATTCCTATTCATTGTGTACACTCCATTCTAATCAGCTGTTATCTACTTTATCCAACACCATTTTATAGCCATCGGCACCATAATACAGACAACGCTTAACCCTGCTGATTGTTGCTGTACTCGCACCGGTTGCAGCAACAATATCATCATAAATAACGCCTGCTTTTAACAGTCGCGCCACTTCCAGCCGCTGAGCCATAGCTTTAAGTTCCCCAATTGTGCATACGTCTTCAAAAAATTGATAACATTCCTCCTCACTGTTTAGCGATAAAATCCCTCTAAACAATTGATCGGTAAGCCTATCTTTCAATTTAGGATTTGCAGGCATAACTACTAGCCTCCCTATAAGTACTTGCTATTTTTATATTTATTCGCTATTTTCCCAGATTTTCCTTCTTTAATACTTTCCATCTTTATTTAATTAAAACGTCTTCTGTAAAATTCCCGTTTTTTACACCACTTTTTCTGTTGACAGTCTTTCGTAGTCATGTTAATATAAAATTCATAAAATTAAATATTGTTCATCAAGAGCTGGCTGAGGGAATGGCCCAATGACGCTGCGGCAACCATCGTATTTGCGAACGGTGCCAATTCCACAGGATTACCTCCTGGCAGATGAAGAACTGGACAACAAGCCTCTTCGGACTGCCGAAGAGGCTTACTACTTTTCACGAAAGGAGGATCATCTAGTCATTATTATTAGAGATTAGAGATAAGTATTAGGAGGAATTATTCTATGAAAAAGTTTACCCTGTTAGTAATGATTGCATTATTAGCCTTTTCTACCTTTATCGCTGGTTGTGGCAGCAAGAGCACCCCTGCTCCGTCAGCCGCAGATAAGAAAACCATTAAAGTTGGCGCAACTGCCGTACCGCATGCTGAAATTCTCAATGTTGTCAAACCACTGCTTGAAAAAGAAGGCATCAACCTGGTTATTGTCGAGATGAGCGACTATGTCCGTCCCAACATGGCTGTGGCTGAAAAAGAACTAGACGCTAACTTCTTCCAGCACATCCCCTATCTGACCAAATTCAGCGCTGAACGCAATCTTGATCTAACATACACCGCTGCCGTACATATTGAACCTATGGGTATCTACTCCAAGAAAGTCAAGAACCTGAATGACCTGCAAACCGGTGCAGCAATCGGCATCCCCAATGATCCCACCAACGGCGGCCGTGCACTAGCCCTGCTAGCCAAAGCCGGTATTATTAAACTCAAAGATGGTGCAGGTGTTACTGCTACTATTAGCGATATCACCGATAACCCCAAAAACGTAAAAATTCGCGAGCTTGAAGCTGCGCAACTACCTCGTTCACTTGATGATCTTACTTTAGCCGTCATTAATACTAACTATGCACTAGAAGCTAAGCTTGTCCCCAGTAAAGATGCTCTGTTTATTGAACAAAAGGACTCTCCCTATGTTAATATCCTTACTGTCCGCAAAGGCGATGAAAACCGTCCTGAAATCCAAAAATTAACTAAAGCCTTAACATCTGAAGAAGTTAAGCAATTTATTAATGAAAAATATCAAGGTGCCATTGTACCAGCATTTTAATTCTTTTTAAAGAGGCTGTGTACGATTCTAAGAAAGTATAAGTGTTGAGAGTCGTGGATGCCTTATAAAACAAGGGTTGCCAAACACGGCACAGGCTGCCAGAACCCCTCGCAACTCCCCCCGGCCTTTGCCGGAAAAAGCGTTCCGCAGGAGAAAAGCCGGGCGGTATTCCGTTAAAAAATCCGTACTGTTTGAGCGTAGCGAGTTTACGGATTCATCTCGTGCATAAGCACTCGCCACAAGTCACCATTAGCAATATAAAATTCTAAAAATACCTTAATAGCCTTTGTTACTTTGTTTAACGGAGTCTCAGTAAGCGCTGCTATTTGTCCAAGTTCGATTTCAAAATTAGCACTGCGTTCCTTTATAAGGGTATAAAAGAGTTGTTCTTTATTGACAAAATACTTATATACTGTGCCCTTACCGGTGTCAGCCAGAGCAATAATTTCATCAACTGTGGCACGGTGATACCCTTTGCGGGAGAAAACAGTATAGGCAGCATCCAATATTTTCTGACGTTTCATCGTACTTCCTCCAATCACCCGGACCACGTTAACTGAGAGATAATAAACGCTACCATCCCTATGGCTATAGCTAGTTTAAAGATTAGCCCTAATGCCTGGCCAATAACAATACTTTTGGCTACTCTGGTTGCTTTTTCTCTGTTTCCGGTAGCCACATACTCTGCTACATAGCCGGCGGCAAAAGATCCGCCGAGCGCCCCAGCAATGGAACCCAGTCCAGGCATGAACCCTGTACCGATTATTCCGCCAGCGATACCGCCAATAAAAGCTGCTAGAATGGCCGTGCGTGAGGCGTTTTCCTTGGTAGCTCCCAATGACCCAGCCACAAATTCAGCCAGTTCCCCGCTTAACAAAGCGCCAAAAAGCATAAGCAGCACCGTACTGCTTATATGAGAGAAGTTTTCCAAATAGCCATAGCCCATAGCAGTAAAAAATATCAACCAATTGCCAGGCAAACCAATAGCTGTCAGACCAATACCAACAATAGTAACCACAATGACTAGTAGATTACTGGCTGTTAAACCTGCATCCAAAGTGCACACCTCTTCAACGTGCTCACCTGTCGCTACGATTAAACGCCCGATGAGCAATATCTTTGCGGTACTGCATACCATCGAAGTGTATCGCTGGCACAGCTTGATAAACCTTATCTACGGCTTCCCGAAGATTATTGGCTACTGCCGTGACACCTAGCACCCGACCACCCTGGGTGACAACCTGGCCGTTCTTCGATCCTGTACCGGCATGGAATACCATAGCCCCTTGCGACTCAGCTTGATCATGACCGGTAATAGTATCCCCTTTGTTGTAACTCCCGGGATAACCGCCAGCGGCTAGCACAACACAAACAGCAGCCTTATCATCCCATTCGATGGTTATATCAGCCAGTCGTCCGTCAGCACAGGCTTCCATAATATCCACCAAATCGTTGACTAAAAGTGGTAATACGACCTGGGTCTCGGGATCACCAAAACGGGCATTAAATTCAATAACCTTTGGCCCCTGAGCCGTAATCATCAACCCGGCATATAAACATCCTTTATAAATAATGCCTTCTTGCCGCATAGCATCAACAACCGGCTGCAAGACTTCACGCCGCACTTGTTCCCGCACAGCCGGAGTAACAACCGGAGCCGGGGCATATGTCCCCATCCCGCCAGTGTTGGGTCCCTGGTCATTGTCAAATATCCGTTTATGATCCTGGGCCGCAACCATGGGCACCACAGTAATGCCATCAGTAAAGGCCAGCAAGGAAGCTTCTTCCCCCTCCAGATATTCCTCAATAACCACCAGGTTGCCAGCACTACCAAAAGCCTTATCCCGCATCATCATCGTAACAGCATCAACAGCCTCAGCTACCGTCATAGCCACAACGACACCTTTACCGGCGGCCAGTCCATCAGCTTTGACCACAATCGGTGCACCTTGTTCTTTTATATAGGCCAGTGCACTGTCAAGTTCCGTAAAGGCAGCCGATGCCGCCGTCGGAATATGATACTTATGCATAATCTCTTTGGCAAAAGCCTTAGAACCCTCTAGCTGCGCGGCTTTTTGGGAAGGACCGAAAACTTTTAGATTAAGCGCCGCAAAATGATCGGCAAGACCATTGGTCAACGGCAGCTCAGGACCAACAACAGTCAACCCAATACTATGTTCGAGAGCAAACTTACCCAAAGCCTCATTATCTGTTATATCAATAGCCACGCACTCAGCCACAGTCGCAATTCCGGGATTTCCCGGAACACAGTATATTTTTTCTACCCGGGGGCTTTGCGCCAGTTTCCAAGCCAGAGCATGCTCACGCCCACCGCCACCGATCAATAAAATTTTCAAATTACCACTCCTTCGTGGAAAAGCCGAAGTCACTAAAATAGGACGTGTAAAATCCCGTTCCACTACAATCTGCTTGCTAAATTTAGCATTATCGGTAGTATTAAGGCTCTGTCCTTCCACAATGATCTTCTCATCCGGAATACCTAGCCCCAGCAGGATATGGCGTGCAATTTCTGCCTCTTTGCCAGTATTGGCAAATACCTGCCCACCGGAAATGATGATCGGCGCGCCAGTAATATGGTATAGCTGAGCTGCTGTCAGCAAACGGTTGGCAGCAGAACCCATCAAATGACCTTTGCCATGGACATTGGGTGTGTCTGCTGTTGCTCCGCCTCCCAGCATAATAATAACATCACCACTGACCATTGCTGGCGGCTGGTAACGGCTCTCTAGAGAGCGCATCAAGCAGTCTCCCACCAAAGGAGTGGATATGAGATACAATAGCGCCGTTATCATTGCCAGCACCCCTACACCCCGTTGTTTGTGCTTAACCAGCCATACACAACAACCAGCTAACGCAACAATAAACAAGCCTGGTGGCAACAAAAAAGTTATGTACAAAAACTTTATCAAAACCAACACGTACTAATACCCCGTCTCTCAGATGTTGCAGAAAGACTTTTGCCAACATTACTGCAGACAAAAGTCTTTCACTGCTATTTGTTTCCTTGCTTGGCCCA
>JAGGAA010000086.1 GCA_017889675.1 Bacillota bacterium
ATTACCTCCCGCCGGCTTGTTCAACTGCGGGAAAACCGCAGACAGCCAGCATTTTGTTGATTGCATTAACATAGGCTTTACCACTTGCTTCAATTACATCAATAGCCAGTCCCCGCCCGCTAAAGATTCGGCCATCCCGCTCAATCCAGGCGGTCGCTTCTCCCAGCGCATCTTCGCCAGCTGTAACTGCTTTAAGTTGGTAGTCTTTGAGGCCCACAGGAAACCCTACAGCCTGCTCAATAGCCTTGAAGACAGCATCTACCGGACCGGTGCCGCAGCCGGCAGCTTCCAATACTCCAGCACTTGTCCGCAGCTGCACGGAGGCTGTAGCCACCATGTTGTTGCCGCTAGACACATGGTGATACGTAAGCGTATACCATTCCGGTCTTACCGCTGCTTTTTCCACAATTAGCGCTTCAATATCCCGGTCAAATACCATCTTCTTTTTATCTGCCAAATCCTTAAACTTAACAAACAGAATATTGATAGCATCCGCTTCCAGCTCATAACCCAGATGCTTAAGCCGTTCTTCAAAAGCATGACGCCCGGAATGCTTGCCAAGTACAATAGCATTACGGCTAATGCCTACCGATTCGGGACTCATAATCTCATAGGTCAGCGGATTATTAAGCACCCCATGCTGGTGAATACCTGATTCATGAGCAAAGGCATTGTCCCCTACTACCGCCTTATTCGGCGGTACGGCAATCCCTGTCAACGTGCTGACTAGGCGCGAGGTCCGGTAAATATGTTTGGTATTGATATTGGTTACCGCATGGTAATACTCGCGACGGGTTTGTAATGCCATCACCAGTTCTTCCATGGCCGCATTACCGGCCCGTTCTCCCAGACCATTAATGGTGCATTCCACCTGGTCGGCACCGGCAGCAACAGCTGCCAGTGAGTTAGCCACTGCCATACCCAAATCATCATGACAATGCACACTGATAACGGCTTCATTAATATTAGGTACATGTTCGCGGATATAGGTGATAAGTGCGCCAAATTCCACCGGAGTAGTGTAGCCCACCGTATCCGGGACATTGATAACATTGGCACCGGCAGCAATGACCCGCTCATATACTTGACATAAGAAATCCCAATCAGAGCGCGAGGCATCTTCTGCCGAAAACTCCACATCAGCTACTAGGCTCTTAGCATAGCGCACCGCCTTTTCGGCCCGCTCCAGCAGCTCAGCGCGAGTTATTTGCAATTTGTGTTCAAGATGAATATCGCTGGTAGCGATAAAGGTGTGTATCCGGGGCTTCTCCGCTTTTTTTACAGCCTTATATGCTGTTTCAATATCCTTTTCAGTGGCGCGGGCCAACGCCGCAATTGTCGGGCCTTTTACCCTGACGGCAATTTGGCTTACAGCCTCAAAATCACCAGGCGAGGCAACCGGAAACCCGGCTTCAATGACGTCAACCTGTAACTTTGCGAGTGCTAGAGCAATTTCCACCTTTTCTTCTGTTTGTAAGCTTACTCCCGGCGTTTGCTCGCCATCGCGGAGGGTGGTGTCGAATATTTGAATTCTTCGCGCTTCCATATCATTACCTCGCTTTCTTTATATTTTTGCACTTCTTACTTTTTTATCCAGGACATCATGCCGCGCAATTCTTTGCCGACAGTTTCGATTTTGTGTTCTGATTCTTGACGACGTCTGGCATTGAACATCGGTCGGTTAACCTGATTTTCCAGGATCCAGTTACGGGCAAAGGTACCATCTTGAATCTCGGCCAGTACTTTTTTCATTTCGGCACGGGTTTCGTCGGTAATAATTCGCCGGCTTGTTACATAATCACCATATTCGGCAGTATCACTAATGGAGTAACGCATGTTTGCCATGCCACCTTCATAGATGAGGTCAACAATCAGTTTCATTTCATGCAAACATTCAAAGTACGCGATTTCCGGCTCATAACCTGCTTCTACCAATGTATCAAAGCCTGCTTTAATCAGCCCCGGCGAACCAAATGGCCAGGGCCTTTGGGAGCTACCATAAATACATCGACATTCGCAGGAGGTACAATTTGATTGAAGTGAATATTAAAACCATGAGCAAAGGCCAATGCTGAACCTGGTTTTAGATTAGGAGCAATCTCTTCGGCATATACTTTGCCCTGTTTTTCATCTGGAATAAGAATCATGGTAATATCAGCATTTTTTACCGCCTGAGCAACATTCATAACGGTTAAACCGGCTTCGCGGGCTTTTGCTGCTGATTTGCTGCCTTCATACAAACCAACAATTACGTTAACACCACTCTCTTTCAAGTTTAAGGCATGGGCATGACCTTGACTGCCATAACCGATAATGGCTACTGTTTTCCCTTGGATAAGTTCCCACCGTGCGTCTTGCTCATAATACATTTTGCTCATAATTTTTTCTCTCCTTATATTCATGAATTGTATTTTCACCCCGTTCCAGCGCTATAAGGCCGGTTTGGATGGTTTCCAGAAGTCCGTAGGGTATCAATAGTTCTGTTAAGGCACTGATTTTGCTATCTTCGCCTGTTACTTCCATGGTAACGGTGCTGCCAGAGATATCAACAACATTGGCCCGAAAGACCTCAGCCAGTTTCAGAATTTCGGAGCGGTTGTCGCCAGCCTTGACTTTTAGAAGGGCCATACCCCGCACCACCGAATGGTCAAATGGCAGAATCTGTACAGCTACTACTTCCACCAGCTTTTCAATCTGTTTTTTCACTTGGTCAATAAACGCCTCATTGCCCCTGACGGCGACTGTCATCCGGGAAAATTCGGGGTCCTGGGTAACACCTACTGTTAAACTATCAATGTTAAACCCCCTGCGTGAAAACATCCCAGCCACTCGGACCAACACTCCTGGCTGATTGTGTACTAGCACCGAAAGAACATTAGACTGCACAATTTCCACCTCCATATAGTCTCTCCTTTACAGTTAGTTTAGTACCATAATAGCAGAAAGCGCCCCTATGAACAGATATAGTATCTGTTCATAGGGGCGCTCTAAATGCGCGGTACCACCCTACTTTGGACTCATTAGTCATGATTTTTTTCTCACGACTCACCGCTAACGGCCGGCACCGCTGTTGCCTAGTGTATATTGTGTATAAACCACACACTATACAGTTCAACAAAGAGCTCCTGGGCGAGTATAGCTTCTCTCCGCACCGGTTCGCACCAACCACCGGCTCTCTTAAGCAGGATGTTAAGCCTTGCTCCCAATCATCGCATTTAATTAATATGTTGCAAAATGGTTATAAAAATACCCTGACAAAAAGCTTCACTTATAAGAAAAGACTTGACTTGTGCCAAGTCCCTCAGGACGCCGGCAGAAGCCTTAGTCGTTCTTATGTCTACAGAATTGCGTTATAAATTCTGGTAGACTAAAAAAGTAAGAAACTTTCCGCAGAGCCTTTTATACTCACGGTGTAACATGGGTAAAGTGTCCCCATATTCTACGTCGCTCGGCCCAGTCCTGTCAAGCAGCGGAACCCTAGACGCACTTCCTTACGCAACATGTAATCTTGTATACAGGATACCAGCACTATTGTCTTTCGTCAAGAGGTTTTTTAAGACTCTGCCAGATATTCTTCCAACTGATGTCTGGTGGGGTAGCCCTCCACATCTCCTTGCACAGTAACAGCCAGCGAACCGATGGCATTACCCCGGGTAACCGCCTGTTTTAAGCTAAGGCCCTCCATGAGAGCTGACAGAATACCTACAGCAAACCCGTCACCAGCCCCCACAGTATCTACCACCCGGCGTACCGGAAAACCTTTGGCATATCCTGCTTCTACAACCTCACAACCTTCCTGGTGGGAGTAAAAGGCGCCGTCCGGGCCATCCTTCATGACAATATAGCGGTTGCCAGCGTTGTGAAAATACTCCTTTACCTGATCCCAATCCCCTGTCCCAATAAGAATCTCAGCTTCTTTACGCCCAGGCATAATAAGGTCAGACAGACTAGCTAACTTGCGCAAAGTAACTCTGGCTTCATCCTTGTTCCATAACTTCAGTCTGATATTAGGGTCAAAGGTAACCATCGCTCCCTGTTTCTTGGCAAGCCGTACCGCTTGCAGTAAGGTTTCTCGGCAATTTTCGCTAAGCGCTGGAAAAATTCCGGTGATATGTAAAATTTTAGCATTAGTAAAATAGCTTTCATCTACCATATCTAACGTAATATGACTTGCCGCCGAGCCCCGGCGATAATAGAATACCTTAGGATCGCCAATTTCATTACGTTCTTTGACCAACATGCCTGTCGGGTACTCAGTCAGGATTTGAACCTGAGAAGTATCGACTCCCTCGCCGCGAATGGTGTTACGAATATACGTGCCAAAGGGATCATCACCAATAGCACTAATCCAACCGACATCATGACCGAGGCGCGCTAAGCCAATAGCAACATTGGATTCAGCCCCGGCAATTTTACGTGTATAACTGGTAACAAACTGCAGTGAGTCACTTTGGTCAGCCACCATCATGACCATACTTTCGCCAATTGTTATTATTTGTGGCAAATCTACTCCTCCTCTCAACATAGTATATGAAAATTCGCTGTAAATAATAAAAGACCTGCGGCATGACCGCAGGTCTTTATATCTTTACAGAATATTTCACTATATGAAACGAATAACCACTACCAATAGAAGTTAGGGGTAGCACAAGCATCATCCCCATAGGCCTCAGAGGTTTCACACTTACCACTGATCAAGCGTTCCGCCAAATTCAAATTATCAACCTTTAGGACAACCCGGGCATGCTTCTCAGCCGAATTAGCGGCAAAAGCATAAATATATTCAACATTTACGCCAGCTGAGCTCAATTTACTCACCTGCTCAAACAGGCTGCCTGGTTGGTCGCTTAATATAATGCTAGCTACTGGTGTAATCTTGACAGTAAAACCAGCACCACGCAATACGTGTTGCACTTTTTCCGGTTCGTTAACAATAATTCTCAAGATGCCAAAGTCAGCCGTATCGCCAACCGACATGGCCCGGATATTAATTTCATGTGTATGAAGTACCCCTAATACTTCGGCCAGCTTGCCAGGCTGGTTTTCAACGAACACCGACAATTGATTAATAATCATGCTGTACCTCCCATATTTTATATTAAATTATTACAGCTCCCGTTTATCGATAACCCGTTTGGCTTTGCCTTCGCTCCGCTCAATGGTTTTGGGACCAACAAGCCGCACAGTAGCTGATACACTAAGCACGCTGGACAGTTCACCTTTAATTTTGTGTTCCAATTCTTCCAACCCACGTACTTCATCGGTAAACATTTCTTCTGTCAGCTCGACCAACACAGTAAGATGATCTAGATTACCCTTACGCTCAACAATAAGTTGATAATGGGGTGAGGTGCTGCCAATACCAAGCAATACATTCTCCACTTGCGACGGAAACACATTGACACCACGAATAATCAACATATCATCACTACGGCCCAGTACTTTGCTCATTCGAACCAGTGTCCGGCCACAATCGCATTTTTCGCGATGCAATACCGAAAGGTCACGGGTCCGGTAGCGAATCATCGGCATGCCTTCTTTGGTGAGAGTAGTAAGCACTAGTTCTCCCTTTTCGCCATCAGGTAGCACTTCCCCTGTCACCGGGTTAATAATTTCTGGATAAAAATGGTCTTCACTGATATGCAGACCATTTTGCTCTGAGCATTCAATGGCCACACCAGGCCCAATGATCTCACTTAAGCCATAGATATCCATGGCTTTAATCCCTAGTTGTGCTTCAATCGCCTGTCGCATCCGTTCTGTCCAGGGCTCAGCTCCGAATATCCCTGTTCTAAGCTTTGTTTCCCGAGGATCAATTCCCATCTCCCGCATAGTCTCGGCAATGTAGAGAGCATAGGACGGCGTACAAGCAATTGCCGTAGTACCAAAATCCTTCATTAGCATAATTTGTCTGTTAGTATTACCGCTGGATATGGGAATAACTGAGGCCCCTAATAGCTCAGCACCATAGTGAATACCCAGACCGCCAGTAAATAAGCCATAACCATAGGCTATCTGAATACAGGACTGTTTACTCAAACCTGCCGCTACCAAAGAGCGGGCTGCTACTTCTGACCAAATACCAATATCCCGTTTGGTATAACCAACAACTGTCGGCCTGCCAGTAGTTCCACTAGAGGCATGAATCCGGACAATCTCCGACATGGGCGCGGCAAACAAACCATAGGGATAATTATCCCGCATATCCTGTTTGGAAACAAACGGTAATTTTTTAATATCCTCTAGAGTAACAACATCCTCTGGCAACAGCCCCTGTTCCTGCATCTTGGAACGATAAAACGGTTGCTGCCGATACAACCTTGTGACAATTTCTTTAAGCCGTCCAGCCTGGAGATTGCTCATTTCCTCCCGTTCCATTGTTTCCGCCGGCTTATTCCAGTATGTATTCATATCTCGACTCCTCTCTTAGGATATAGAAAAACCCTCGCAATAAGTCCTTGGCAGGAACTTTCCGCTAGGGTTTTTTGTACCCACGGTGTGACCCATCCGGGTCTTGCGCCGCTCGGACCAGACACAGGTTACTGCCGGAACCCTAGACACACTTCCACTCGTTAAATTATAATAATTTTCTGTTTTGTATACTGTATTTCGTGGATTATAGTACCAGTTAGCAACAACAAAGTCAAGGAATATTTGCCTTGATAGCAAATTGTTAACACAATGTTTATATTATGTATTAGCCGTTTATGCTATGATAAGACTATAGATTATATCATAATGAGGTGAACTTATGAAAACTATTGCGCTCATTGCCCATGACCACAAAAAAGATGAAATGCTTAACTTTGTTTTAGAAAATAAAGATGTACTCGCACAATACGATCTAATAGCTACTGCAACTACAGGAAAACTAATTAAGGAAAAGATCGGACTGACTGTTACCACCTATCTATCCGGGCCACTCGGCGGTGACCAACAAATTGGTTCGCGTGTTGCTTGCCAAAAAGTTGATATTGTTATCTTTTTGCGCGATCCGCTGGCCGCCCAGCCGCACGAACCAGATATTACCGCACTCCTTAGACTTTGCGATGTTCACAATATCCCGGTAGCCACTAACGCTGCCACTGCCACACTGGTATTACAGTCTTTACGAACTAAGAAAGACTAGTCTTTATACTTCAAAGACCTTATCGTTGGCAACCCTTAGGGTTGCTTTACAGGATAAGGTCTTTTCTTATGGTAAATTTATATTGTTTACATAATAATTAATCAATGTTATTATTTATAAGTAACTCACAAATAAATACCTATGATAAGGAGGGCGTCTATGAAACGCTATATTCATCACATTGCTTTCGTGCTGCTTTTGGCTGTTTTTACCACGCTCTTTATCCCGGCAGCACCTGCTCAAGCGTTTTCTCTCGCTGATATTACAGGTTCTTCTGCCCAAAGCAGCGGCGGTTCCAGCAATTTATTAAACATCTTGCTAGCACTCTTGCTGGGCAAGGTTCTTGGTACGTCAAATACTAGTACTACCGATATACCCTCAGCGTTAGGGGCCGCAATGAGCCCGAAAACAGTCGAGAGTAATAGTACAAAAGGAACTGAGATTATTAAAAATGCCCAGAAATATATGGGTGTCCCTTATGTTTGGGGTGGCGATACTCCTACTGGTTGGGACTGCTCTGGTTACACCCAATATGTAATGAACGAAAGTGGCATTACCATCCCCCGGACGGCTGCCGAACAATATGCTACCGGTAGTGCCATAAATAAAAACGACTTAAAAATCGGTGACTTAGTCTTTTTTACAACCTATAAAGCCGGCGCTTCCCACGTAGGTTTCTATATGGGTGATGGCAAGTTTATTCATGCCAGCTCGGCTGCTAAACAAGTCACTATTAATTCTTTATCGGAAGATTATTACACCCAGCATTATATTGGTGCCCGCAGATATATTCAGTAATAGCCTATATGAAAACCCGCTAACGCGGGCCTTTGGATTTGCGCACATCAGATATCCAGTCAATCGAATACAAAGAAAGGGGTCTTACTTTTGGCATTGCCCCAAAAGTAACAAAAGGTCTAGGCCCCAAGCCTCCAAAAGCTAAAAAGCCGGACGATATTCCTAAAATCCGTAAACTCGCTACGCTCAGACAGTACGGATTTCTTAACGGAATACCGCCCGGCTTTTCTCCTGCGGAACACTTTATTACCAGAAAGTACGCGGCATGATGCGCTCTAGCTGCCACACCGAATTGCCCATACAGTCCACTGATCCAATTTTTTTGGCAATTTCCGTTACAGCAGCGGTCGCTACCACCGGTACACCGATGCGCCCGGCTGCCTCGGTTACCCCTTTGGCCCCCTGCTCCACAATATCAACAGTGGTTTCTTCTGCCATATGGGTATTGTTGAGTACAGCATCTACTCGCCCCAGTGTTGCCACATATTCTAAAATATTGTTTACTGTGGAAGTAAACGGACGCGACATATTAAGCACCGCA
>JAGGAA010000087.1 GCA_017889675.1 Bacillota bacterium
GCTTTATGCAGATAGTCTTCCTGTTCAGAGCTAAGCCGATCAATGCTAAAGCCCATCGCCTTCAATTTAAGTGCGGCAACACGATTATCCATTTCTGTTGTCACTGTGTATACCTTATTATCTAATTTTGCATGATTTTCGGCAATATGCAGCACAGCTAGTGTCTGCATAGCAAAAGATAAATCCATAATTTCTGTCGGATGACCATCGCCAGCAGCCAGATTGACTAGACGACCCTCGGCCAAAAGATATAGTTTCCGTCCATCTGCCATAGCAAATTCTTCAATATTTTTACGTACTGTTTTACGGCTTTGGGCTAAGTCCATCAAGTGCTCTTTATTAATTTCAACATCAAAGTGACCAGCATTCGCCATAATCGCACCTGGTTTCATGACTTCCATATGCTCACGGCGAATAACATCCTTGCAGCCTGTTAGGGTAACAAAGATATCACCCTGTGAGGCGGCTTCCTGCATAGGCAACACTCTAAAACCGTCAAATACAGCTTCAATAGCTTTAATCGGATTAATTTCGGTAATAATAACGTTGGCCCCCAGACCTTTCGCCCGCATAGCCACGCCTTTACCACACCAGCCATAGCCAGCAACAACTACAGTCTTGCCTGTCACAGTAAGATTTGTTGTGCGCATGATACCATCCCACGTGGATTGACCGGTACCATAGCGGTTGTCAAATAAGTATTTGCAATAGGCGTCATTTACCGCAATCATCGGGAATTTTAGGCGGCCTGCATCAGCTAATGCCCGCAATCTGAGTACACCAGTTGTTGTCTCCTCAGAACCTCCTAAAATATTTCCCAGCATATCACTACGTTCGCCATGAAGTAATGATACCAAATCACCGCCATCATCAACAATGATATCAGGTTTAGTATCAAGGGCTTTATGTAAAAATGTTTCATATTCTGCGGCTGTAGTATTATACCAAGCAAAAACCTTGACACCTTGTGAAGCCAAAGCTGCTGCGACATCGTCTTGCGTAGAAAGCGGGTTACTGCCAGTTACGACCACATTAGCCCCAGCATTTTTGAGTACAAGTGCCAGATAGGCTGTTTTAGCTTCCAGGTGCATAGTAATTACTAAATTTTTGCCAGCTAGTGGCTTTGTCTGAGATAGTTCGTCATTTAGGACATTAAGAACAGGCATAAATTCTTTAACCCAATTAATTTTATCCATACCTTGCGGGGCTAATTTAATATCTCGAATCATTGATTCCATAATGAAATCTCCTTCCGTTACTTGCATTTTTGGACTAATTGACTAATGGCTTGGTTATAGGGCGCACGTAGTATACCATATTCAGTGATAATGGCCGTTATTAGGCTATTGGGGGTTACATCAAAGGCTGGATTAAATACGTCTACGCCCTGTGGTGCTACACAGTTGCCACCTAAAGAAGTAATCTCTGTTGCACACCGCTCTTCTATGGGAATGTCAGCACCAGAATGTATAGTAAAGTCAAACGTAGATGACGGTGCAGCGACATAAAATGGAATACCATGCTCTTTAGCCAGTACTGCTACACTGTAGGTACCAATCTTATTGGCAACATCACCATTTAACGCAATCCGATCAGCTCCGACGATAACAGCCTGAACCATATTGTTTTTCATAACCCAACCAGCCATATTGTCAGTAATTAAAGTTACTGGAATACCATTTTGCATTAGTTCCCAGGCGGTGAGCCTAGCCCCCTGTAATAGTGGTCGGGTTTCATCGGCAAAAACCTTGGTAATATTGCCTTGTTCCCATGCTTTACAGATAACACCCAGGGCTGTTCCAATAGCTACTGTAGCCAAGGCACCGGCGTTACAATGAGTTAGTACGGCTGTGGGCTTAGTAAACAAGCTTGCGCCATGAACTGCCATTTTTCCGTTTACTGCTTCGTCTTGTTCAGCAATTGCGATGGCTGCTTGTTCCAATGTCGTGACAGCTGTTATGGTATCCGTATTTCCAGGCAGTTGATCAAAAACAGCAAGCATGCGGTCAATCGCCCAAAACAAGTTTACTGCTGTTGGTCTGGTTTGGCGCAACGCACACGCCGTTTGCATTAATTTTTCCTTGAACTCAGGCATAGTAAGTGCAGTAAGCTCGCGAGCACCCAGAACCAAAGCAAAAGCGGCGGCGGCTCCAATCGCCGGAGCACCACGCACTTCTAGCCGTCTTATGGCTTCTGCTACCCGCTGCCAATCATGACACTCAATATATTCAAGCCTGTTCGGCAAGAGGGTCTGATTTAATAACGTAAGATAGTTATTTGACCAAGCAATAGAACGCATGGGTAAGTATCCCCCTTATAGTTTAAAACCTCCGTATTCGGCTAACGCGTGCTTACAGGTACACTCTGTTTCCGGATTCAGACGCTCTATAGTAGCTAGAATCAACTGCTTAATATTTTCGGTATTAGCCTGCATAGTTTCCAAGACTTCATGATGGGTTAACGGCTGTGACGAAATGCCAGCGGCAAAGTTGGTAACCATTGAAACAGTGGCATAGCACATTTCAGCCTCTCTGGCTAAAACTACTTCCGGTACATTGGTCATACCAACAACATCACCGCCGAATTTAGCAAACATTTTAATTTCAGCCGGTGTCTCAAAGCGAGGGCCATCAGTGCAAACATACGTCCCCTGCTGATGAAAGGGAATGTTAAGCTTTTGGGCAGTTTCAAATAATACCTTGCGAATTGACGGGCAATATGGTGTTGTTACATCAACATGAACGACACCACGTTCCCCACCTTCATAAAAGGTGGTTGTCCGATTTTTTACAAAATCAAGAAATTGATCAATAACTACAAAATCGCCTGGTTTCATGTCCATATTAAGTGAGCCTACAGCCGTTGTCGCAATGATATTTTGTACACCTAATTTTTTTATGGCCCAGATATTAGCCCGGTAATTAATTAAGTGTGGCGGAATAGAATGATTACTGCCATGACGGGGAATGAATGCAACTTCTTTACCGGCATATTCACCACTTTTAAAGTGTACAACACCGTAAGGAGTCGGAACCCACTGTTCACGAACATTATTTAAAATTTTCGGATCATATACACCTGTTCCACCAATGATGGCAATTTCCATAGTTTATCACCCTGCCTATTTATTTTATGGAGAACTAATCAACTTGTCCATTGTGTAGTAGTTTTAAATTAATGTTTGATTTATAAAGCAAGTAATAATGCATACTATTCAAGATTTTTTCAAAAAATTCCTGCCTGCCCAGTAAATGCAAATTACAAATTTACGCCAATAAAGCCGCCTAATGCTCCGGCTAAGCTGCCCGCAGCAAGCTTATTACCCAGCATAAGCCAAGATACTTGCTCATGACCTAGTTCAATGCCTACACCTATTGAGAAGAGTACATATACGAGACCAACAGCACAACCTACAAGTAAGCCCTTCGCGGCTGTTTGTTTTGTTGCATATACACTGCCAGCGAAAATGCTGACCATAGTTACTGCTACCATTATGTATTCAAGATGGTTATCGATAAATCCGCTATCAGATAGTAAACTTACTATTGACAAACCTACAGCGAGAATGAGCGAAATAGCAATACTAAAAGCCACTCCTTTAAATATTGCCATAGTAATATTTATGTTTTGTGGAGCTTGGGGGTGTTTTTTTGTCCGATGGGAAGCTTTGGCCATAATACTCCCTCCTGTAAATCTTTTACTGTAAATTTATGCAAATATCGGCCAAATATACCGGACCCCTAATAAGTTTATAACCCCCATGTCCCTAATGCATTCATTATTCCATAGTTGGTTAAATCAAAGTGAATCGGTGTAATTGAAATTTTGCCATTCTGGACGGCAATTATGTCGCTGTCTGGAGCGTTTTCAGTATCTGAAATATGACCGCTCATCCAATAGTAGGTACGACCACGGGGATCTTGACGGCGTTCAAACGTATTTTCATAGTTGCGAACGCCGAGCTTGGTAATGGCAATGCCCTTCAATTGGTTTTCCGGTAATGCCGGAACATTAATATTAAGCAGGGTATTGGGTGGTAAACTCCTGCTAATCATAGCGTCAATCACTTTTCTTGCCGTTTTGGCAGCTGGTTCGAAATCAAATGATTCCCAACTGTCTAACGACATCGCAATTGCCGGCAAACCATGCAGTGCTCCTTCAATAGCGGCGCTGACAGTTCCTGAATATAAGACATCAGTGCCTAGATTTGAGCCTTGATTAATTCCAGAAACAATAATGTCTGGTAAATCATTTGCCAGCAGAGATTCTAATGCGACTTTAACACAATCAGTAGGTGTACCGCCGACCCGCCAAGCGCAAATATCATGGACGCCTATAGGATACTCGTCTACCCAGATGGGATTATGTACGGTAATTGCCTGACTTGAGGCACTTTTTTCACTATCTGGCGCTACTACAGTAATCCTGGCGAGTTGAGATAATTCTTGCCATAATGCTTTAATTCCAGGTGCAAGTATGCCATCGTCATTTGTCAATAATATATGCACAACCACAACCCCCCGACATTATAATTGGCCCATATATTTATGGGTTTGCGGAATTACTCGGACATCGTTAAGTAAGGTTAACGCAGTTTCTTGATAAGATAACATGGCGTCAGGCGAAACGGGTTCACAACCATTTAAAGGAGTAACTGGTTGAAGAATTACTGGAATATTGATATCTACAGATGCTACTAAGTCAAACGCCTGCTGCAGTTCAGCGTGGTTGCTCTGCCCTGTGATCACAATCTTTACAAAAACCTCTTTGCTTGCTGCTAGGCGCAAGAATTCTCTGTGTTCGCGCCAACAAGTCTTACCCGTAGTACTTGGTAATTTTATATCCATGCTGATAATATCAATATGGGGTAATACCAGCGCTAGCTGCTCAACCAAAGTGCCGTTTGTTTCAAGATATATCGGTGCATTAAGCAGCGGTGCTAATTCGGCAATCATCGTGGCCTGACATAGTGGTTCACCACCTGTGAGACTGATCGAGTGATGTCGAATTGTCAATAGTGAATTGATAATTTTTGCAAGGTTATTAATAGGCAAGGGATTAGCTAGTTGGGAAAAATCTCGTTTTCCAGGAGTTCGTTCTACCAAAGCATTTTTGCAGAAGTCACGGGATCCAGGAGTGTCACAGTAAGCACAACTCAAATTACAGCCTGCCAGGCGAACAAATACCTGTCTTGTGCCGACATACAAGCCTTCTCCTTGAACCGAAGAAAATAGTTCAATAATATCTATCATTCTCTACCCCTGCGGACAATATTTGACAGCTGAACGAGGAGATTCCCACACCTGGACCCAGCGAATTTTAATAGTTTGCTGAAAGGTAGAATGTTCAGCAAGTGAGTCATATATGTATTTTGCTATATTTTCTGCAGTCGGATTAATCGTCTTAAATGCTGGCAAATCGTTTAGATAATAATGATCAAGTTTGTCAATTATGCTACCAACCTCGGCCTTAAGGTCTTTAAAATCCATGACCATCCCTAAATGATTAAGTTCATGACCAGTAACCGTAACTTCTACTTTCCAATTGTGCCCGTGTAGACGACAACATTTACCTGGATAGTCAGGCAATTGATGAGCAGCCTCAAATTCGGCAAGAATGGTTAAATCATACATAGTAACGCCTCCTCGAACAATAAATTTTATTAGGATATAAGAATATACTTTGGAACAGTTTATCAAAGTATTCAAGTGTATATAGAAAACACGGCTTGCACCGAGCCCTTGGCGACAGTGGAAGCCGATGTTGCACTTATCCTGCTCTGTTAGGATAAAAAAAGATGAGTGTTAACTCACCTTTTATTTGATAGCTTGCTTACTTACAAGGGTTTCCTTGGAAAACTCAGTCGAATTACTTAAAAGAACATCACGATAACTAAGACTGCGGGTGTGTTCTGTGTGACTCCAGTTGCGCTCATGACGGTGTAAATAACCGACGAAGGTTATTGGTATCCAACTGTATATGAAAAGTGGATAGAAAATGGAATAAACCCATGTTTTCCAGTTAGCTCGAATTTTGAACAGAATAATTGCGGGAAAAATGTATTGGCCAACACCAATAATTGTCCACACTTCAATAGGCAAAACCATATAGAGAATATTGGTATAAAATGGAGTAATATAACCAATATAACTTAACAAGACAAATAGCGTTGATAAGATTAAGAAATACGGTTGAACTAAATGAAGTATACCATCCAAAATTCTAATATCGCGCCGTTTTATTCCTTCTGCTAAAAGTTTGGGGATGAAACGTCCAGCAACATCAAAGTGGCCTTGTGCCCAACGTTTGCGTTGCTTCCAGGATTGCTTAAACGTTAGCGGTTTTTCATCATAAACTATAGCATCATGCGCCCATGTGGTACGAATACCAATCAGAAGTACTTTCATCGTAAATTCCATATCTTCGGTAAGACAGGTGGCACCCCAACCAAATTTTTTGAGGATATCTGTTGAAATACACATGCCAGTACCGCCT
>JAGGAA010000349.1 GCA_017889675.1 Bacillota bacterium
AATTGCTGAAACCGAAAAATACGCCCATGTTACTTACTTCTTTAATGGCGGGGAAGAACACCCCTATGCCGGCGAAGAACGGCTGCTTATTCCTTCACCCAAGGTAGCTACCTATGATCTGAAGCCAGAGATGAGTGCGCTTGAAGTCACCGGCAAGGTTGTTGAAGCCATCAAATCAGGTAAATATGATTTGATTGTGCTGAACTATGCTAATGGCGATATGGTTGGTCATACAGGCATACTTGACGCTGCGATGAGTGCAGTGACAACAGTGGATCAATGTGTCGGTCGATTGGTAGACGCCATGCGCGACCAGGGCGGTATTACTCTGATAACAGCCGATCACGGCAACGCGGAAGTCATGCGCGATCCGAAAACCGGCGAGCCGTTTACCGCCCACACTACCAACGAAGTACCGCTTGTTATGGTTTCAGAAGTGCATCGCGGCAGTAAACTACGAGAAGGTATTTTAGCCGATATTGCGCCCACTATCCTGGAATTGGCTGGTATCACTCAGCCTGCAGAGATGACCGGTAAGAGTCTGTTGGTAAAGTAAAGTGAACTCGTTTTAGCAGAGCTGAAACATCGGGTGTTCAGGTGGAGAGTCTACTCCACCTGAACTGACGCCGCCTGTAGAGGCGGGAGTCTTGACTTAGCGATTAAAATAAACATATAGCTAGGAGGAAAATACGCCTGTAGAGGCGGGAGTCTTGACTTAGCGATTAAAATAAACATATAGCTAGGAGGAAAATACATGTCTACAACAATTATTGATATTTTAGCCAGAGAGATTCTCGATTCGCGCGGTAATCCTACCATTGAGGTTGACGTACTACTCGAAGACGGTACCTTAGGTCGTGCGGCTGTTCCGTCCGGTGCATCTACCGGCGCCTATGAAGCTGTTGAGCTTCGCGATGGTGACAAGAGCCGTTTCCTGGGTAAAGGTGTGCTCAAGGCTGTGGAAAACGTTAATGAAATTATTACTCCGGAAATTGTTGGTATGGATGCTCTTGACCAAATCGGTATTGACCGGGCCATGATTGAACTTGACGGCACTCCCAACAAAGCTAAATTAGGTGCTAACGCTATCTTGGGTGTTTCCATGGCAGCTGCAAAAGCAGCTGCATCGTCGTTAGATATGACCTTGTATCAATACCTGGGTGGTGCTAATGCTAAGGAATTGCCTGTTCCCATGATGAACATCTTAAATGGTGGTAAACATGCTGATAATAACGTGGATATTCAAGAATTCATGATCCTGCCGGTAGGGGCAGAAAGCTTTGCGGAAGCCCTTAGAATGGGTGCGGAAATTTATCATAACCTCAAAAAAGTACTTACTGACCGCAAGTTAGCGACTGCTGTTGGCGATGAAGGTGGTTTTGCACCTAATCTGGCCTCTAATGAAGAAGCATTGAAAATTATTATTGAAGCGATTGAAAAAGCTGGCTACAAACCAGGCGAACAAATCATGCTTGGTCTTGATGTTGCCGCAACCGAAATATTTAAAGACGGAAAATACCATCTCGAAGGTGAAGGTGTTGTGAAAACTTCAGCTGAAATGGTGGAATACTATAGTCAGTTAGTTGAAAAATACCCCATAATTTCAATTGAAGACGGCATGTCCGAAGATGACTGGGATGGCTGGAAGCTCTTAACTGATCGTTTGAGCAGCAAAATTCAGCTAGTCGGCGATGATCTGTTTGTTACCAATGTGGAACGCTTAAGCCAAGGGATTGTTGCCAAAACAGCTAACTCCATTTTGGTTAAGGTAAACCAAATTGGTACATTGACAGAAACCTTTGATACCATTGAAATGGCGAAACGGGCTGGTTACACTTGTGTAATCTCACATCGTTCCGGGGAAACAGAAGATGCCACCATTGCTGATATTGCGGTAGCTGTTAATGCTGGACAAATCAAAACTGGTGCGCCGGCCCGTACTGACCGCGTGGCTAAATATAACCAATTACTCCGGATTGAAGAGCAATTGGGTGATTTGGCCCAATACCGTGGGTATAAGGTTTTCTATAACTTAAGGTAAGTTCGCGCCGAAGGGAGGTGAACGAAAAATGCCGAAGGGATATTTTCTCAAATGCAATGACTGCGGTTACTTGGATGAGTGTGAGAACGATTTGCTAGAATGCCTAAATAGCAATGTCAATGTCTGTGAGCATTGCGGCAGTTCTGACATGGAAGTTATTCAACAGCAGGAAGGCCAGTTTGGCTGTACTAACCGCCTCAACACTCATGATGTCACGAATGTTAATTCTTCTGTAGATCATCCCGATCCGGTACTACCCTCTCGCTAAGGCGTAATAAATAGGTAAAAATAAACAGCCGGAGCATTTGGCTGTTTATTTTTTTGCAAATTGGGGAAAATATATATAACTATTATGTGAAAAACTTGACGAAAGAATTGTCAAGCATCGTTTAAGTGTGTTAAAATGTTGATATGCCTTGGCAGCTTAGTATTGCGGCAAAGGATAACCGTATCAGTCATGGGGGGTGTTAAGAAATGATAACAGGACTGATGATATTGGAAGGCGTACTTTCTATTGCGCTAATTGTCGTAGTAGTATTTCAGTCAGGGAAAAGTGCCGGTTTATCAGGGTCCATTGCCGGAGGGGCCGAATCTATGTTCGGTGGCAAAGCTAAAGGACTTGATGCAATTTTGGCAAAAGCAACAATTATCATTGCCACATTGTTTGGAATTGTAACAATGGTTTTGGTTAAATTGATGCAGTAGGGTTACACCTCAATGGCTGGAGTATATCCGGCATATTGAGGTATTTTTAGGGGTTTAGTCAAAGGGGGAAAGTTAATAATGGATTTATTGTACATTGCGCCGTTTGCTGGACTTGTGGCGCTAGCTTTTGCTGCGTATTTTATGGCTAGCGTACTGAGGGAAAGCCCAGGCAACCAAAAAATGCAGGACATTTCTCAGGCGATTTTTGAAGGAGCTATGGCTTTTCTTAACCGCCAGTACAAAACATTGATTCCGTTTACTATCGT
>JAGGAA010000088.1 GCA_017889675.1 Bacillota bacterium
TGCCAGTTAGCAGCCTCATCACCTCAGTATGTGCAACAGATGTACAGCTTTTTATGTGAAAGGCTGAGCGGTGGTGTCGGGTTACTATTAGGTTGTTGTGGAGCACCGGCCAGTTGGGCAGGACAGGAGGCAGTGTTTCGGGAGACAAGGAATAATCTGGAAAGCAACTGGCGTAGTTTGGGAAGTCCCAAGATTATTACGGCTTGTCCTACCTGTTTGAGCCTATTTAAAAATGATTCACCTGACATGCCGGTGGAAAACTTATGGACATTGCTGGAACGTATCGGTCTGCCAGAAGGCAGCACCCAGTTAGCCAAGACACCGCAAAAATTGGCGATACATGACAGCTGTACCACAAGGTATGATGCTGAGATTCAGACCAGTGTAAGAAACCTTTTGGGTAGACTGGGATATCAAATTGAAGAGTTGCCTTTAAGCCGTGAAACTACAGTATGTTGCGGTTATGGAGGTTTAATGCTTTATGCCAATCAGGAGATTGCACATAAAGTTATAGATAGACGAATTAATGAAAGTGAATTAGACTATCTCGCGTATTGTAGCATGTGCCGGGATAATTTTGCCAGTCAAGGAAAACATACATATCATCTCCTTGATTTGATTTTGGGTGGTGGCCAGGAAAATCTGGCTGCGCAAGCAGGGCCTGGTTATTCAAAGCGTCAGGAAAACCGCGCTAAATTGAAACAAACATTAGTAAGAGAAGTTTGGGGTGAAGAAGTGGCACAGCCGCAAGCTGAGGTCAAGGTCACTATTCCTGCAGATGTATTGCAACTGATGGAAGATAGGCGGATTCTTGTTGATGATGTTACTAATGTTATTGCCCATGCGGAAAGTTCTGGCAGTAAACTCAAGGACGCCAGGAGCGGCCATTATATAGCATATTTTAAGCCAGCCAGCGTGACCTATTGGGTAGAGTATTTGCCGCAGGCAGATGGATTTGTCGTTCAAAATGCTTATTGTCACAGAATAGAAATTGAAGGATAATGGAGGAAACATGAGCAAACTGATAGAAGAACAACCATTAGATATTGTTTGTGTTACATGTGGCATTAAGCTGACACTTGGAAAGGTAGAGTTGTCGTATCTTGGCAGCAACTTTCCGGTTGAACTGTATAGATGTTCGCAGTGTGGCTTAGTTTATGTTCCTGAGGAATTAGCTAATGGCAAAATGAAAAAGGTAGAAGCAGCATTGGAGGATAAATGATGCTTCACCAACATCCGGGCGGGCTGACATTAACCAAGCGGGTTGTTGAGTACTGTGCATTTATACCTGGTGCAAAAGTACTTGATGTCGGTTGCGGCACCGGAGTAACTATGGAGTATTTGCAGGAGACTTGTGGGTTACAGTCAGTAGGAGTCGATGTATCTAAGGAGCGGCTGGAGCAGGGTAGGAAACACTTGCCCTATTTGCAGTTTATCCAAGCAGCAGGCGAAAGCCTGCCGCTTGTCGATGTTTCATTTGCCGGAGTAATAGCCGAATGCAGTCTGTCGGTTATGCAGGATGCAGGTACCGTTTTAACTGAAATTAGCCGTATTCTTGTACCAGGGGGGAAACTGGCGATAACAGATATTTATTTACCGATTTCCGATAGTACGGCTGGATATTTAAATAGAAACCAACTAAAAACAATGCTGGGAAAAAACGGCTTTTCTATCGTTGTTTGGGAAGATCAGTCTGCATTTTTGCGGGAGTTTATTGCCTGCTATATTATGAAATACGGATCAATGGAAGAACTGTGGCAATGTGTATCCATTCCCAAGACAAAATTGGGATATTTTTTGCTAGTGGCTGAAAAAAGGCAAATGGAAGGATGAAATATTTTGGACGAAAAAACATGTCCTCGTTGTAATAGTGAACTAACGAATAATGCCCCCTTGTATCAATGCTGTAGGTGCTTTACCTATTATTGCAAAAATTGTGAAGATAGCCATGCGGGCCGAAAATGTCCTGAATGTAATATGGGGCCGCGCTTGATCGTTCCAACGGGAAAATAAGAAGGTGTGGTGGCATGGATCATGAAGGAAAAAAATGATTTTCTTGATAAAATTGAGGCCGACTGGGTTACTATTGAAGTTACTGACAAGATTTCTGGCAAACTGTTTCGCCGGAACTTTCCCTTACGATATTTGGAAACAGATAACGGCGTAGTATTGTTTGGAGAAACATTAGATGGCAAGCCGTCGCAAATCAACTTTTTGTCGGAAGTAGCGCTTACCAAAATTAATGATTTGCTGGGTAAAGGCCCAGAACATGGCCATTGTGACTCAAGGGAGGAGTCCTGATGATATTTCCTATGCTGCTGTCGGCAATCGATAGCAGGGGTGTGGTAGATATTATAACTGTGATTGACTGTACCCCGCAGTCTGATAATTGGGTGGGGCAGATGCTCATTGTTTATGATGGAAAAGTAGAGGGACAGTTAGAGCCCGTTGTTATTGATAAAATATTGGGTATAGTGCAGACCACAGGGTGGACTAAGCCAGTAACTATTTCAGTGGAAGATCAGCAAGGTAACACTTATCGAATTTTTTGGGATAGAGTGGTCAAAAAGCGTTGTGCTATCGTATTTGGTGGCGGACATATCAGCCAGCCGTTGGTACAAATGCTTACCGCAATCGATTTTGAAGTGACCGTTATTGATGATCGGCCAGAATTTGCCAATAGCACCAGATTTCCTGGTGCTCACCAAGTAATTTGCAATAATTTTCAGCTAGCTATGAACAACCTGACAATAGACAGCGGTACGGCTGTTATTATTGTAACTCGTGGGCATCGCTATGATTTGGATTGTCTGCGCGCTACTATGAGCAGAAATGCACGGTATCTGGGGATGATTGGTAGCAAAAAGCGTATCAAAGAAATTATTGAGTTAGTGAAGGCAGAAGGCGGGCCAGCTGATATTGAAAGACAGCTTTATGCCCCAATTGGTCTTGATATTAAAGCAGCAACGCCAGCAGAAATTGCGCTGAGTATTGCCTCTGAAGTGGTAGCGGTTTTTCGGGGTGGGTCTGGCCGGCCACTGAGTGGGCATAAGGAGGCTTTCTAATGGATCGGACATTAGTAGAACATATCTGTGAATGTCAAAGTAACGGCGAAACGGCGGCGCTTGTCACTATTGTGGAAACGCGCGGCTCAACTCCCCGCAAGGCAGGCAGTAATATGTTAATTTTTCCTGATGGCAGGTCTTTTGGTACTATTGGTGGTGGCTGTGGGGAAGCGGAGGTTAGGCGGCAGGCGTTAACTGCGCTTGATGAAAAACGATCTCAATTACATACGGTACGAATGCTAAATGATGTGGCGGCCGATGAAGGGATGGTCTGCGGCGGAATTATGGAGGTTTTTATCCAGATCCTATAATGACAAAGATAGGAAGCAAAAAGAAATCTACAGGCGCAGGCGGTTGGTGTATTGAGCGAAAGGAAGGTGGCGAACATGACAGACGTATTTTTAAAGATGCTTGAGTTAGCACAAGCTGGTTTTTACTGTAGCCAAATCTTACTTATTATCGGGCTGGAGGCCCAAGGTAAAGAGAACCCTGATCTAGTGCGAGCCATGTCTGGGTTGATCGGGGGAATGGGCTTTTCTGGTAGAACCTGCGGCGCCTTAACCGGTGGGGCTTGCTTGATCGGTCTCTATGCTGGGAAGGGGACAGCCGAAGAAATGGAAGACAGCCGTCTTAATGACATGGTCCGGGCACTTGTAGAGTGGTTTGAGCAGGAAGCAAGTTCTCAATATAACGGCACTGCCTGTAATGATATCCTGGAAAATAACCCGATGAATCGGATGGCGCGGTGTCCGCAGCTTGTGCAAAATACTCTTGGTAAGGTTGAGGAGATTTTAGCAGCCAACGGATATGACCTTTCAGGGCGAATTGACTAGTAAGCCTACAGCGATAGAGGAGGGTGTGCGTGAAAAAGGTATACAAGAAACTAGTTCAGCTGCTTTCAGCTGGTGAAAACGTTGTTTTGGCTACCATCTTCCACAGCGCCGGATCAGCGCCGCGCTCGGCCGGGGCCAAGATGATTATTTGTGCAGACGGCTCTATTATTGGTACAGTTGGCGGTGGACGGGTAGAAGCTGAAACCATTGAATTAGCAAAAAAGGTTCAGACAAAACGTCAATCGGTAATACAACCTTTTGATTTGACAGGATCAGATGCGGCCGGCTTAGGCATGATCTGTGGCGGGACAGGCGAAATTCTGCTCGATTATCTGGATGCGGCCAATGACGATAATCGTCTGATTTATGAGGCCATCCTTACCACAATGGATAAGGCACAGAAGGCCTGGCTGATGACCGAAGTGACCGCCCAAACAGTGGCTGGTCAAACAAGACAACAATGCCTTGTTAAAAAGGATGGTACAATTATCGGTAATTTTCAAGGTGAACCAGCATTTTTGGAAAAGATGTCTTCTGGTCCGGCTAAAATTTCCATCCATGCTGATGCGCATGAGGACCGAAGTTTTATTGTTGAGCCTATTCGCACGACTGGTGTCGTATACTTATTTGGGGCAGGTCATGTTTCCCAGCAGATTGCTAAATTGACAGATATGGTAGGGTTTATCACAGTAGTCATTGACGATCGACCGGCTTTTGCCAACAGGGAACGATTTCCACAGTCCGAAGTTATGGTTGTAGAACATTTCGAGTGTATGCCAGAACTTGCTATCGACCAAGATAGTTATCTGGTTATTGTGACCAGAGGACATCTGCACGACCAGACTGTGTTAGAACAAGCACTCCAGACGAATGCGGGCTATATTGGGATGATTGGCAGCAAAAAGAAACGGGATAATTTATTTAAGTCGTTACAAGAAAAAGGTGTCAGCTCGGCCAACCTGCAGCGGGTCTATTCGCCGATTGGCATTGATATTTATGCTGAGACTCCGGAAGAAATAGCGGTAAGCATTGCAGCTGAGTTGATAAAGGCCAGGGCGGAGCGGGAAAAATGTGTAGCTCAGGGCTAGTTGGTTTAATTGTAGCTGCAGGCTATTCTTCACGCATGGGAACATTCAAGCCGCTGCTGCCCTTGGGGGAAAAAACAGTAATTGAAGCGGCGGTAGATAGTTTATTGCTTGGCGGGGTAACCGATATCCGGGTGATAGTTGGCCATCGGGCGGCTGAATTAGTTCCGGTGTTAGAGCGTTTGCCAGTCAGTATTATTGAAAACCCCAATTATGCAGCAGGTATGTTTTCTTCTGTGGTTACCGGGCTTAGCCAATTTGCCGGGGAAGCCGAGGCATTCATGCTGCTGCCTGGCGATACCCCGCTGATACGAAGAAGTAGTATTAAGGATCTGATGAAAGCATATCGCCAGACAGGAGCAGCCGTAGTATACCCGGTTTTTAATGGCCGCCGCGGCCATCCGCCACTGATCAGCGCCAAGTGTTTTCCTGCTATTCTTAGCGGTGATGGTGTTGGCGGACTTCGCGCTATTTTAGAACAGTTTGCTGCTGACAGCGCGGAAGTGGCAGTTGCCGACCAGGGTGTGATAATGGATATTGATATCAGGGAGGACTATGAACGGCTAACCAAGTTTTATGCCCAGCGGCAGATACCCACCTATGACGAATGTCTTGCCTTATTACGTAAACACCAGGTTGGTGATAAGGTAGCGCGTCATGGGCAGACTGTCGCTAAGGTAGGTCGCCAGTTAGCTGAGTTGCTTAATGGCTCCGGTTTACAGCTCAATATTGAGTTGGTGGTCGCCGGGGGGATGCTGCATGACATTGCTAAGGGGAAGCCGAATCATCCCAAGCGTGGAGAACGCTTGATAAAAAGTAAAGGGTTTTCCGCTTTAGCAGGTATTATAGCGTCTCATATGGATTTGGAATTGACACCAGAGCAGGTAATGGATGAAGTAGCCGTGGTATTTCTTGCCGATAAGTTAGTACAAGGTGACAGGCTGGTGTCCCTAAGCGAGCGATTTAGCTTACCACTGGAAAAGTTTTCCAGTAATCCTGAAATACTAGCTGCAGTTTTGCACAGACAGCGGACGGCAGAAGTTATCAGAGATAGGGTAACAGGTCTAGTGGGAAGGGGTAGTTTAGAAGAAATGGTATTACAATAGGGGGCGAGGTTATGATGCCGGTATATGTAAATAATGCTGCGACTTCCTGGCCAAAGGCACCGCAAGTGGGTGGAACGGTGGCATCCTATGTTAGTGGAGTACCATATCATGCCGGACGTTCTGGATTTTCCGGGCAGGATATTCCCGGAGAATGCCGAAATTTATTGGCTGATTTGCTGCAAGTAAAAGATCCCCGCCAAATTGTTTTGGGGGCCAATGCTACCCATGCCTTAAATATTGCTTTACATGGTGTTCGCTGGCGTCCGGGGGCAGCTGTGGTGACTACGGCTGCAGAACATAATTCAGTATTACGCCCATTGCATTACCTGTCTAAAACCAAGGGTGTAGTTGTTCATATCCTTCCTATCAACGGCGCTGACTTGGAGTGCAAAAAACAGTATTGATGACTGCGCGCTACCCACTAAGACCGAGCGGTTGGTAGCAGGACTGGTTAATGTGGGAGCTGACGTTATTATTGTTGAACCACCCCGAACTCCGGTCGTTTCCTTTACTCTAAAGACGTGGGCGCTAGAAGACGTGGGCGAAGTCTTGCACAAAAGTTTCGGGATAGTTTGTCGCACCGGTCTCCATTGTGCGCCACTGATTCATACCTATTTGGGCACATCTCCTACGGGTACGATCCGGTTTAGTTTGTCACGGTTTACTACCGACAAGGACATTGATTACTGCATTAGCGCAATCGATGCAATAGTACATGCAACAGTATGAATGTAAGAAGGTCGAGAATTGTTTTAGTGGTGCCCATATATACGAGTATCGTCTGACAATAAAAGTCAAGGAAGAATTTATTGAAGGTTTTGCTGACAGTAGTTCAATTAAATATCACAGAAATTTCCCACGGCCTTGTTTTCAAGTTGAGTTATCAGATGGTACAACCATCAAAGGCGTCATTTCGGACACGGTGATTAGAGTAAACTTTCCGGCGAGTAACCCGCAGGAGAGCAAGGCTAACTTTGAGATAGTTTTAGAAGATTTGCTTGAACAACAACAGACTGGTGGCAGGGAGAGATAGCTTGGCGATGGATGATATTGAGGAAATAAAAGAGCTTGTACTTTCTACAACACAAAGTGTTTGCCCCGAATGTTTGCAGCGGATTCCGGCAGAACGGGTGGCAAAGGGCAATCAGGTGTTTTTGCGGAAGCATTGCCCAGAGCATGGCGAGTACCAAGTTTGTATTTGGGAGGGAGAGCCTAGCTATTTAGGCTGGGCTAATGCTAAAATACCAACTTCGCCGGTGGTGTGCGCAACCGAAGTCAGTCAGGGTTGTCCGTTTGACTGCGGTTTATGTCCGGAGCATCGTCAACAGACTTGTTGTGTGCTGCTGGAAGTGACCAATCAATGTAACTTACACTGTCCTGTTTGTTTTGCCACCGCTTCGCCGGCAGGGAAAGAAGAGCCTGGACTTGAAGTTATTGAGGGGTGGTACCGGATGCTCATGAACAACGGCGGTCCCTATAATATTCAGTTGTCAGGCGGTGAGCCGACTGTCCGTGATGATTTACCCGAAATCATTGCCTTGGGAAAAAAGTTAGGCTTGGGTTTTTTTCAGGTTAATACCAATGGCCTGCGGCTGGCAACTGATGAACAGTATGTTAGCAGGCTGAAAGCGGCAGGTTTAAACTGTGCTTTTTTGCAATTTGATGGAATGAGCGATGATATCTACGTCAAATTGCGCGGGAAAGCATTACTTGATATCAAGAAAAAAGCCATTGAGGTTTGTGCCGCTCATGAAATTGGGGTTGTGCTTGTGCCTACTTTAGTACCAGGGGTAAATGACAGTCAGATTGGCCATATCCTGAACTTTGCTATAAGCAAGATGCCTGCTGTACGGGGCGTCCACTTTCAGCCGGTAAGCTATTTTGGCAGATATCCGGTAGAACCGAAAGATACTGACAGGATTACTATTCCCCAAGTTCTGCGGGAAATTGAGAAACAGACAGATGGACAAATGAAAGCAACACATTTCCGACCGCCAGGTGGTGAACATTCCCATTGTTCTTTTCATGGGAACTTTGTCCTAATGCCTGGAGGACATCTAAAGCCTTTGGTACAAGAAAATACAAGTGCGTGCTGCTGTCAGAGTGAACCTATAACCGACGGGGCAAAACGTGCCAGACAGTTTGTTGCCAGGCAATGGTCGTCAGCTCACTCAGAAGCAGGTATTCAGCGTAAGGAGCAACCCAGACCACAAGCCGGTATGGGCAATGTAGCCAGCCTTGATGAGTTTTTGGAACGAGTAAGTACCTATAAGCTGGCTGTATCAGGAATGGCATTTCAGGATGCCTGGACTTTGGATTTAGACCGGTTAAAACAGTGTTTTATACATGTGGTGGGACCTGATAATAAACTGATTCCTTTTTGTGCCTATAATCTTACTAACCGGCAGGGGCAGGCTTTGTATCGGAGGGGACAATGACAGCTGGAGTGGAGATAACACCGTTAGATGCATTGGTAGCGGCGAAAATAGGGGCAGAAGGCGGGAAGCTGACCCAGGCACAACTGTCTAGCTACCAACTAGCCCGGTTAAAAGAAACAATATCAAGAGTGCAGAGTCTGAGTCCTTTTTACCGACGACGTCTGGCCGACAAAAAAGTAGCTTCCCTTACACGCCTGGAAGACCTTGCCGAATATCCCTTTACCACAGCGGCTGATGTGACTGAGCATGCTATTGAGATGGTATGTGGTTCACAAAGCCAAATCAACCGGGTGGTGACTCTTGCTACCTCAGGTACTACCGGGAATCCCAAGCGGGTTTATTTTAGTAAGTTTGATCAGCAATTGACGATTGATCATTTTGGTTGTGGTATGTCTACCTTAGTGGGGCCAGGTGACAAAACGCTGATTTTGTTGCCAGGCGAGCGTCCCGGTAGTGTTGGTGATCTGTTACTAAAAGGATTGCTTGCTATTGGGGTAGTGCCTGTTGCTTATGGTCTTGTACAAAATCCCGCAGATGCTGTCCGGAAAATGTGTCAGGAACAGGCAACAAGTCTTGTTGGTATTCCGGTACAAGTTCTGGCCATGGCCCGTTATTGGGAAAAATGGGGCAAGAGCAGCTGGGCTCCAAGATGCGGCTTATTAAGTACTGATTATGTACCTGCTGCCGTGGTGAACGAACTAAGGCGCATCTGGAATTGTGAAATATACGATCATTATGGTATGACCGAAATGGGCTTAGGTGGCGGCATGGAATGCAGTGCACATACCGGACATCATTTACGGGAAGCTGATTTATACTTCGAAATTATTGATCCTGATTCTACCCGTGTGCTTCCAGACGGAGAGTATGGCGAGGTCGTATTTACTACTCTGACAAGGCAAGGCATGCCGCTGATTCGCTACCGCACAGGTGATATTTCGCGGTTTATTCCTGAGCTATGTCCCTGCGGCAGTATATTGCGCTGTTTGGAACGCGTTCGCTGCCGGAAGGATGGAAGGGTAAGCCTGGGACAAGCCGGTATGATTACTATGGCTGATTTTGATGAAGTACTGTTGCCTCTGCCTGAGGTTATCAATTTTACAGCTACCGTTTTCAGCGGCCAGCCTAGTAAGGTAAAGCTTGTTGTAGAGGTGTTATCTCAGGAGAGAATACTGGATGAAGCGGTAGTATTACAGGCAGTTAGACAATTACCAGTTATCCAGCAGGCTGAACAAGAACGAAGTATTGTGCTTGAAGCAGCAATTGCTTGTGATTTGTCACTACCTCCTGGTAAGCGGAGTATTAACGTAGTTGGACCAAGGGAGGATGCGTAAGTGTCAGGTAACAGGCAGGAACGACGGATTTATCTGCTTCGCCATGGTAAGATAGTCATGGAAAAACAGGAGCGCTGCTATATTGGTCATATTGATATTCCCTTAGCTGCTGAGGGAGTGCATCAGGCCCAATTGTTGCAAGCTGAATTCGCAAGGCAAGAGCTTACGGCCGTCTTTTGCAGTGATCTGATACGTTCGGTTGATACAGCCAGAATTATTACAGAGCAATTAAATATCGAGCTGACAAGTAAGCGCGAACTGCGGGAAATCAGCATGGGTGACTGGGAGGGAAAAACCTTCCGGGAAATAGCAGCGGCCCATCCCACAGAGTATGCTAAACGGGGGAAGAATATTGCCAGTTATCGTATCCCCGGCGCTGAGAGTTTCGCGGAATGCCAGTCAAGGATTCTTGCTGCATTCACGGAGATTGTGAATGCTACCCAAGGCAATATTCTTATTGTTGGACATGCCGGAATTAATAGACTATTGTTGTGTCATGTTCTTGGTATGCCTATGGAAAATCTTTTTCGCATCACACAAGACTAT
>JAGGAA010000089.1 GCA_017889675.1 Bacillota bacterium
CTTATATATGACCGTAGAAGTTGGATTTGTTGTTGGTACAATCCCAGCAATCACGCCAACCGGCTCAGCAATCTTCCACAATTTTTCCCTTGTCTCAATGATCCCGACTGTTTTCATGTCCTTAATATAATCATACACATGCTTTGCGGCAAAATAGTTTTTGAAACACTTGTCCTCATACTTACCCATACTTGTCTCATTTATTGCCATTGATGCCAATCGGCATGCTTCTGCTTCTCCGGCATTTCGCATTGCCTTGATAATATCGTCTACTTGTACCTGCGAAAAACTTTTAAAGACAGTTTGCGCTTCTTTGGCTTTTTTCAGCAGGTTACGTACTTCTTGTACAGATGCCAAATCTCGGTCAAGTTCCATAGTATCCACCTTTCTCCCAGTTAGAACTTCAGTGCATTTGTTGCCACGTCAATTACAGCCCGCTGAAAAGCTTCGCAGGCTGCCCGGCAAGCACTTTGCGTCCCTGTTAAGAGCGCCCCACCGAAGTTAGTCTCAGTCGGGGGACCGTAGAACACTTTCATTTCTACTTCAGCTGCTTTCAGCGCCGCATCAATTCCATACATTGCCTCAAGAGGAGGCGCAATCAGATAAGCTAATGGTTCACCCTCTGCAATGTCAGAAATTTTAGACAGATAACTCCCGGTTCTGGATATGGTGTGCGCAAACCAAGCTGTATCCCCACCATCACAAGTGTAAAAAAATGCTTCATTTTCCAGATGACTAATACAAGCGTCCATACCGGCGCTGACTTCAGCTGGCGAAGGCCCCGCCAACACGCCGATAATTTCACCAGACCGCGGTCCAGAGGCATGGGCTGCGCCCGCATAAAAGCTTTTTGCATAAACAACTTCCACTTCAGCTTTTTTGGTTGCCTCATCAAGAGCCGTATAGGTCGCATCGTCAATTGTAGCAGTAATTAGGCCAATTGATTTTTGATACGACTCCAATCCCAATTTTTCAGCAAAATCGGGTGCAACATTAGGAATGAAGCGTACAGCAAGAACCTTCGGCTTAATCGGTTCGATCATTTCATAGCCTCCCTTTTCCAACACTACTAGAGCTTTATTTAAAGTTAACGCCTGTCGCCTTGGCATCAAGGATTCTTTTTAACAAATCTGCCAAATGTGCCCCAGCTTCCGCTGACGGCAAGCCGCCTTTATGAATATTACTGACTACCGTTCTTTCACTTTCAAGCATCCCTCGACGAGCATTATAGCCGATATAGGCGCTCATACTTTCCCCAGTCCCCAGACCAGGTCGTTCCCCAAGGAGAATAATCACGACTTCTGGTTTGAGTTCCTCACCAATTACGTCCATAATCCCCACGCGGGCATATTTAACAAAAATAGTTGTTCCCACAGCAATTCCCATGCTGTTTAGCCCTTGAATCATAGCCGGCAGCAAATTAGGAATATTGGCTTCCACTGCCTTGCTGGACAAACCATCGGCAACTACTACCTGTACTTTGACCCCTTTTTCACACTGCTTCCGCAAAATTTCAATATTCTCAGCATCAAGCAATCTGCCTAAGTCCGGTCGCGTCAGGTATTCATCCTTGCTAGAACATTTCGTTACTACCGGTACCATATTATATTGAGCGGCAAACTTCTCTGGAACCTCTCCCAATACAGAGTCCTGCGCCATGGCGTGATCAGCCCTAAAACGGAGCAAGGTATCTGTCAAAGGACGTACACCGGTACGCCATACTCCAATCCGGGATGGTGTTGCCAGTTTCATATCTTTATATAATTCTGCATTTACCGGCTTTGGAACTTGCAGATATCTCTGCAAATCGATCCCTGCCAGATCGTCCAAATAGTCGTCTGTAAATTCAGCCTGTTCCTCAGAAGTCACTGGCTGCCGTGGAATTACGCTGCCGTCAACAGCGCCTTTTGCTGTTTGATTCATCTCCGCCAGCACCTGTTCCACGATCAGACGGATATTAGTGTCCACCCCCATAAATCCTGCCTCCTATTTCGTAAAGATGGTAGCGTCACCGGCCTTAGGCGTAAGCTTGCCGTCTCTCATAATGCCCATTCGCTCGGCCCAATTTTCAAATTCCGGCAACGGCCTACGGTCATACACCTCACGCAAAGCTGAAATATCGTGATAACTGGTCGTCTGATAATTTAACATAACATCATCGCCCATTGGTATCCCCATAAAGTAGGTACAACCTGCTGCAGTTAGTAACACAGCCAGATTCTCAATATCATTCTGGTCTGCCTTCATATGATTGGTATAGCAAGCATCTACCCCCATCGGCAGGCCTGTCAGTTTTCCCATAAAGTGATCTTCCAGACCAGCACGGGTTACCTGACGAGTGTCATACAAATACTCCGGACCGATAAACCCGACAACGGTATTTACAAGAAACGGCTTATAATGACGTGCTAAACCATAACAACGCGCTTCCAAGGTAACTTGATCAGCATTATGGTGTGCCTCTGCTGACAGCTCGGAGCCTTGTCCTGTTTCGAAGTACATGATATTGGGTCCAGTAGCCCGGCCTTCTTTCAGGCCTGCTGCATAAGCTTCATCTAAAATCTGGCTATCAATACCAAAGGCCTTATTTCCGGCTTCTGTACCGGCAATTGACTGGAATAAAAGATCAACTGGTGCACCCTTTTGTACCGCCCGCAGCTGAGTTGTAATATGAGCCAACACACATATTTGTGTTGGAATTTCCCATTCCTGTACAAATTGATACAGTGTCTCTAAACTGCGGATAACTGCCGGTAAGGTATCATCTACCGGATTCAGCCCAATTACAGCGTCACCCACACCATAAGCTAACCCCTCGCGAACACTGGCAAGAATCCCATCAACGCCATCTGTCGGGTGGTTGGGCTGAAGGCGGGCAGCCAAACAGCCGGGAACACCAACCGTTGTATTGCAGTGAGCAATATTTCTAATTTTCCGTGCTCCTACTACTAAATCAAGATTGCTCATCAACTTAGCAGCCGCCGCTACCATTTCTGGCGTTAGACCGCGGCTGATACGATGAAGATCATCATGTACAGTGTTCGCACCTAAAATATACTGACGAAGTTCGGCCACCGACCAGTTCTTGATCGACCGATAGACTGGCTCGTTTACATCATTGTCAATTATTCTTGAAACCTCGTCCGCTTCCAGTGGCACCACCGGATTATTACGGAGGTCTTCAAGTGTTAGTTGAGATAGTACATACTTAGCAGCAATCCGTTCGGCGGCATTCTCTGCTGCTATACCTGCCAGGATATCGCCAGACTTTATCTCATTTGCTTTTGCGAGAACCTCTTTAACGCTTTTAAAACTAAAGCTTTGGCCCATAAGCCTCGTTTTCAGCTTCACGCGTTTCACTCCTTCCTTGCCTGGCAACACGTTATCGTGCAAACACCAGGGTTTTTACAATAACCGGAACTGCTTCTTCGTAAGGCAGGGGTTTTGCTATATCGAGAAAATCACCAAGCTTTAATTCTATGCCATCCAGACATACTATTTCTTGCTTAGGCAAAATGCACCGCAGGCTTTGTCCCAAGACCTTGCCGATGTCTTGCTGTGTCACCACTACTTTAGGCGTACCGTCTAGCTGCATCAACTCGGTAGCAAGCTGCTGGGCCAAAGCGACAATTGTCGTGAAATCAGTGTCTGGCAGCGGCGGCACTACTAAAGCAAATGTCCGGTAGAGAGAATTGTCAAAATTACGAGCAAGATTCACCCATGTCCAAGTTCCATCAGACTTTAGCTCAGGATAGATTGCCGGGATATTTCTCAGCGGTAACACATTCTTACTGACCATGACAGTCGATCCAGATACATTTACAGTATGTACGCCTGCCCCAAGAACAGTGGCATGAATGGTTTCTTCTCCCCGGTAAACCTGCAGCGATTTAAAAACCTTACTGTCACGAAAAGCCTCAGCAAGTAAAGGCCCAACATCGCCGTGAACCCACCAATTCTCGAGTTCGGGCTGATATATATAGCGGGCAACGCCACCGGAAAACACGATGCCATCTAAGGCGACATCTGGCAGATGATTGGTCATAACCAATGCCGCATCGCCTGCTGCCGGTGGTTGATGAAACAAAACATGATCTACACAAGATGTCATCTCAGCTAAACAGGTTTTAATGGCGGCCTGCTCTGCTTCAAATGAACAAGCAGGAAAAAGTGTCTTGCCTGATTGGTTTTCTAAACAGCTTGCCAATTTCTGGGCTGGGGGACTAATATAGGAAAGCCGACGCGACAGTGTTTCAACCTCAAATAGTCGCCCTCCCACATTTATACATGCTGTTCCGATGCAAACCCCGCGGTCAAAAATCGCGATATTAGAGGTACCACCACCAATATCCAAGTTGGCTACCCGAATATGCTGTCGCTTGGAAATCTCTTCAGCGCCAGATCCCTTACCAGCAATTACACTTTCCAAATCCGGACCTGCGGTCGCGACCACGAATTCGCCAGCGAATTCTGCCAAGGCATGAACAATTTCTGATGCATTTTCTTTCTTGGCAGTTTCTCCAGTGATAATAACGGCCCCGGTGTCAACATCCTGGGGTTGAATGCCTGCACATTGATACTCATGCGCGATAATATTGCGCAAAGCGATTCCATCAACCCTATTACGATCCAGAAAGGGCGTAAAATGTACTGTCCCCATATACACTACACTTTTCCGAGTGATTTCGATTTTAGGAACCTGAGTTCCCGGCATAACATTGACCAGTGTCAGCCGGGATAACACCATTTGAGTAGTCGTCGTTCCAATATCAATTCCAATACTGGTAAGCGTGATTTCCTTTGTCATAATGCTTCAGGATTACTTATTGGTATCAGCAGGCTTTGTTGCTGCTTTAGCCGGTTTTTCTTCAGCTGGCATACTTGGCAATATGGCTTCCAGCTCCGCGTGTGGCCGGGGAATAACATGACAACTGATAAGTTCGCCAACACGTTCAGCGGCTGCAGCACCTGCATCGACAGCTGCCTTTACTGCTCCGACATCACCACGCACCATTACAGTCACCAGCGCTCCACCTACTTTTACTTTGCCGATTAGCTGAACATTAGCCGCTTTTACCATGGCATCTGCGGCCTCAATGCTTCCTACTACCCCTTTTGTTTCAACCATACCTAAAGCTACTAATCCATCTTTGTATGACATTCTTTATTGCCCCTTTCCTAAAAGTGATTAACCCTACTACTTGTCCAACTCATCCAACACACCGAATTCTTCTTCGAAAGGCCGGATGTTTTTATTACCCCAGATGAAATAATAGACGATCGCTAAAACGTAAGCCACCGCAACCCATATTAGACTATCAACACTTGCCACTAACAGGCTAATTACGCAGAATACTGCAATTACCAAGCTGATGGCCGGTACAGCCGGAAACATTGGAACTTTAAAGGGACGGTTCATTCCTGGTTCCTTAGACCGTAGCACAAACAAGCTTACCAAGCTGATAATGTACATGATTACCGAACCAAATACAGAGATGGTAATTACAACATTTGTCAAGCCTGTCAAGGCTGCCCCCAGCCCTACTAGTCCTGGCAAAATCAGCGCCCATACCGGTGTGTGATGTTCCGGATGAACATATGCCAGGAATTTCGGCAAGTAGCCGGTACGAGCCATAGCATACGTTTGGCGAGAGTAACCAACAATAATGCCATGCAGTGACGCAATCAAACCAAATAGCCCAATAAAATTGATGGCCATAACCCAAAAAGATTTTTCACCAAGGACATTGCTTAAAGCCAATGGTAGCGGAAAATCCACTGCTTCAATCAATTTGACATCCGCAATACCGGCAGTAAGGAACAGTGTCGCAAAAGCCATGACTGTTAAAGTTCCCATACCAGTCAAAAAGCCAACAGAAATATCTTTTTGTGGATTGACCATTTCTTCCGCCGCCATAGCGCCGCCTTCAATGGCCAGGTAGAACCAAATAGCAAAAGGAACTGCCGCCATAATACCACTATAGCCATACGGCAAAAGCGGCTCAGCCATTACCCTGGACATTTCAAAATGCGGTATAGCCAAACACCAGTAAATCACTAGACCAATCAGCGCTACAATTGTTACAACCAGCTCAAATGTAGCAGATACCTTCATTCCCCAATAATTGATAAAGATAAATAGCAAAAATGCAATTATTGTCGCTGTCATCGCTGGAATATCAGGCATGATATTATGGATATACCCGCCTACTGCTAAGGCAATGGCCGGCGGCGCAAATACAAATTCAATGAGGCAACTGATCCCGCTCATATAGCCCCAAAACTTACCTAAGGCCCGCCGCGCATACGCGGATGGACCGCCGGCATGCGGAATAGCTGTTGCCAGTTCTGAATAAGAGAGAATAAATGTTATATAAAAAATAGTAACTGGGATAAGCGCAATGGCTAACCCCATTACCCCACCTGCACCAAAACCATAACTCCAAAATTACTCATTACATACTCCTCCTTACTTTACTAATTGGATAATCAAATACTACCTGAAATAAATACGCTCGTTGCTACTCCCCCCCTAACCCGCAAGTTTCTATTCAGTTCACCCGCCACTTTAATGCCACTCATAAGGCTGGATGTTACTGCTTGGTTATATAAAAAAGCGCCCTTTATGACTGTTAAGATTTCTCTTAACAGTCATAAAGGGCGCTTTTGCCCAGTATTCCCTTGTCTGTTTCAAACTTTACACTGACCGATTGCTATACCATAACTTTGAGTGCCGCAAATTATAGCATGGGCGCTATTGCCCGCACTATTATTATAAAAATTTGCAAAAGATTAATATTCAGATAAATTTATATATTGCTAATTCGCTATACATTAAGCATTTCCTGCAAGATATTGCTGAAAATTATAAAAAATTTGCTCAATCTACTCCAATTTTTTTTTGTTTTTGATTGGCTATAATCCGTTTAGCCAAATCAATCACCGTTACTCGCTCTTGCATAGCTTGGCGCAATAAATCCCGGTGCGCTTCCTGTTCAGAAATGCCCAGTTGATCTTTCATGATAATACGAGCATGTGCAATTACTTTTTGATTAGCCAATTGATCCTTTGTATCAGCCAATTCCTGTTTGATATTCTGCGTGTCCTTCCACCTGGCATAAGTGATACGAACCATAGCTAATAGACCACTTTCTGAGGTTGGTTTTACAAGATAACCACAAGCATGCACACATTCGGCACGACTGATAAAACTCGGTTGACTATAGGCAGTAAGTATAATTACAGGAATATTCATACTCTGGAAAATCTTCGCCACTTCTAATCCGTCCAGTTTGGGCATCATAATGTCTAAAATCGCCAAGTCCGGCGAAGTACGTTGCGCAACTTCAACAGCCTCTCGTCCATTGGAGCACTCTCCGCATACCACATAACCAGCGTTTTCAAGCATTGCTTTAACGTCTACCCGAGTAAGTGCCTCATCTTCCGCGATCAGTACCGACAATGGAATCATAATCTCCCTCCTTCCTGAATATAGGGAATGAGACCTTCGCTATTGTTGTACCAGGACGACGTTCAATCTGAAATGTGCCCCCCATTTGCTCACAGACCAATAAGTTGACTAAATACAATCCCAGTCCCTGACCTTTTTCACAAGGTTCACTGTCAGTGTCTTGGGATTCTGTGTCTGCGACCACCATGTGGACAACTTTATCAGATTCTTCCACAAAAATACTAATTTCTCCGTTCATTGCCTCCTTGATGCCATGCTTTAGACTATTTGTGATGAGTTCATTGAGGACTAATGCGACAGAAACAGCCTGACTATCAGGAATTCTTACGTCGTGCCCCTGTACAGATATTCTGATGTTCTGCTCCAATAAAGTGTAGCTGTCTACCAAATTTTCGGCAATATCGCCAGCTAGCTCTAGAAGATTTAGGGAACTCCAACTTTGATGCGCAAATACGTCATGGACCTTTGCAATAGAGATAATTCGGCTCACACATGCTTCGAACTCTTTTTCCACGACTTCTGATCCCATTCGTCGTCTTTGTAAATTTAAAAGAGATACAACATTTTGCAAATTATTTTTCACACGATGATGAATTTCTCTGATAATGGCACTTTGCACATCTAACTGGCGTTCTTTCTGTCTCAATTCCGTAACATCCTGAACAGAAACAACACAGCCTGATAATTCCATATAATTTACTAACGGATGGGCTCGAAAAAGAAAATGAGAATTGTCCACTTTATACTCCATTGGAGAGGCAAGACTATCCACCATATCCTGCATCGACATAAAGGATAACGCTTGCATTAAATTGGCCCCTAATGATGAATTAGGAAAATAGGCCTTACTTATCTGTGTTGCATTTTTATTTAAATAAATAATTTCACCTTTTTGATTAAGCACAAAGATCCCGTTACCTACCCACTCCTCCCAGGCAAAACCAGTAAACGTCAATGACATCAATGTATTACTTAGCCGTTCTGCTGTTTGACTAAGAAATTCGACTTGTTCTTCATGGCGAATTTCTGCTGAAATATCCTTTTCCATAATAATTACACCGATTATTTTGTCATTTTTACTGCGAAGTGGTACAACAGTTTGGTCAATAGGCACTCCCTCCTGGCTTAATCCCCGAACATTTCGGACAATCCCGGCCCGAGAGAACGCTTGAAATACTGCAGGCTCTTTAGTAGCATAAGCAATCTCTCCAACTACACTTTGCTTGTACAATGAATGTCCTGAAGGCCGCGCCCATGCAACCACAACAGCATCAATAGCATTTTTCGATAATACATCAATGAAAATGTCTGTTCCTGACAATTCAGCAACAATTGGCAACTGCTGTACGATTTTTTCAAGATCTTCGACTTCACTCATGCTTAAATCCGTATACTGCTTGCAAAGATTACGAACCACTAGCAAATCACATTCTTCTTTCACAGACTAAAGCCTCCGTAACACATTCATGATTAAGCCTTTTTAGCTTATTTTATCTGTAAAATATTATTAATTCGTAAAATAAAAGAAACGCGCTGATTAAGACACTTTCTAATGAAAAGTGCTTTTCAACGCCAGTTGCAATTCGGAAACTATACGCCCATTCTTACATGATTCCGCCATCTTTGTCAAGACTTGTCCATTCTTACATGATTCCGCCATCTTTGTCAAGACTTGTCAATTATACAATTCTACCATAACGTTCCTGCGACTTCGGTAAACAATTGAGCATTATCAAATATCCCAAAACTAACTGTTTATCGGTAATTAAAATCAGAGTACAACGATTTTAGTAAAAAAGAAGCATTTCTTGTCTGGCAACGAAGAAATACTTCTTTCTATTCATACTATTTTGCTAGAATTTTTGTAGTTCACTCAGGACAAGAATATGGAACAATGGTAACAGGACACTGAGCGACGTTAACCACACCATAACTGACGCTGCCAAGTACCCCACCTAGCATCGGATTCATTCCGCGGGATCCCATTATAATCATCCGTACACCGTTTGGTGAACAACTACCCGCTGGAATAGTATCGTCAATCCCCGCTTCTTGGCAAATCTGATCCTTGGCATCACCTATTCTTAGTTTTATTTCATATTCTACACTGGAGTCGTCCAATATCTTCTTGGCCGACACAATTGTCTCTTGAAAAAGCTGTTCCTGATATTCGCGTATGGTGGCTTCCTTGAAAAACATTTTGGTATGAGCAGTATGAAAGCTGGATTGAACATTCAAAACAATGATTTTTTCTTGCAATGCTTTTGCCAAAGAAACAGCCAGATGTAATGCTTCAACGGCATTCTTTGATCCATCAAAAGGAACAAGAATATCTTTCTTCATGGCAATCCTCCAACCTTATAGTTTATCCTTTTGTAATAATTCGCCACAGATTATCCCTATTCCTTTATTTTAGTGCAAATATTGTTACAATTTACAACTAAGAGGTTGTAGGAATTTTTCACTTCAACCCATACTTTTACGAATGGCATAGGAAAGCCTTTTTATCCCTTCTCTAATTTTATCTTCCGGCATATTGGAATAGTTTAGTCTAAGCGTGTTTGTCACCCCACCATTAGGGAAAAAAGAGTCTCCCGGCACAAAGGCAACATCCTGCAACAAACATTCTTTCAGAAGCTCTACGGCTTTCAGCTGCTTTGGCAGCTCCAGCCAGAGAAACAAGCCGCCTTGCGGCTGAGTACATGTTACTCCTGTTGGCAGCTGTATATTGGCTTCAAAATCATAATGAGCAATGTAATAGGATATCTCCATTTGCGTCTTGAGCGATGTACATAAATCGGCCCCTTGCTTAAGTAAGACGCATTTTGCAATTACTCGGCCATCAGCAGCAAGCCATCCGATACGCATTCCCGGACAAAACGTCTTAGAGAACGTCCCTAGACAAATAACTAACCCCTTATCATCCATTGATTGCAGGGAGGGCAACATTTCATTCTCAAACCGCAATTCTCCATAAGGATTATCTTCAATAACCGGAACCTTATACTTTTGAACAAGCTTCATGAATTCTTGGCGCCGCTCGATAGGCCAGGTCTTGCCAGTAGGATTTTGAAAGTCTGGAATAACATAAATAAGCTTTATCTTTCGGGTTGTTTGAAGAATTTTTTCCAATTCTTCAATAATCATTCCACCTTCATCTGTAGGTACTTCGATAAAGCGCGGCCGGTATGATCGAAACACGCTGATAGCCGCTAAATAGGTCGGACTCTCACAGAGTATAACATCATCCTCATCGATAAACAGCTTGCCTAATAGGTCGAGAGCTTGTTGTGATCCAGAAGTAATCAATACTTCGTTTGCTTCAAAGTTTGTTCGGAAATTTTGCTTCATACGAGCAGCGATCTGTTGTCGTAATGGTTCATAACCCTCTGTAGTTGAATATTGAAGCGCCTTTTTTCCTTCCGTTTCAAGGACTTTGACTGATACCTCTTTCATTTCTTCTATTGGAAATAACTCCGGTGCAGGCAACCCTCCGGCAAATGAAATGACTTCTTCCCGCTCCGTAATCTTTAAAATTTCCCGGATTTCAGACGCCCTTAACAAATCTGTCCGTTTTGCAAAATGGAATTCCATCAAACTACCCCCTCAGTTTTGCTATTACGAATACTATGTACTTTGTATTCATAATAAGCAGCAGGAGAATCTCTGTAAATATCCAATATAAATATTAAAAGATACCAATTACTAACGAGAGAGGAAAATCAGCAAATGGATATAACCAAAATAGTAAGTAACATGCAACTCACCCCCGATTCTTCTGCACCCCTGTACTTACAACTGGCTAATAACTTTGCTTCTCGCATCTTGGAATCATCCATTCCATCTGGAACTAAATTGCCGCCTGAACGTGAACTGGCTCGACTACTGGGCGTCAGTCGGACTACCACACTCAATGCCTACCGACTACTTGAAGAGCGCGACCTGATCACAACAAGACGCGGAAGCGGCACCTATGTAAATGACCTATCTCAAAGCCAATCAGCTTATACCATGCCCTGGGCACAGCTATTTACCCCGCAATATAAGTCTCCCCTGTCCTCCTTGTTGCGAACCTTAGTAGCAACGCCTACTGCCAACAATATCATCTCGCTTGCTGCCGGAATGCCTGACCCAGCACTTTACCCCTTGTCCTTGCTGGAAAGTGCGCTTACTACCAAGACCCCTCCCCTGGACCCGGCTGATATGGGCTATATACCTACTGAAGGCTACTTTCCCCTCAGACGCGCTTTAGCGACCTGGCAAACTAATCAAGGTATTCGAACCGCCCCTGACAATATATTAATTGTATCTGGTTCGCAACAAGGGCTATATCTCACCATTAAGGCTTTTGTCGAGCCCCGGGATTACGTTATTGTAGAATCTCCTACTTACCTTGGGGCCATTCAAATACTAGAGGCTGCCGGTGCGCGCACGCTCTGTCTGCCTAACACCAAAGAATTGGACTTAGCCGTATTGGAAGACTACCTCGTGCGCTACCGACCAAAATTATTTTATACTATCCCCACATTTCAAAATCCTACCGGACGAGTGATGTCTTTGCAAAACAGGCAGGATTTAATCCGTCTGGCTGCCCGTCACCGCCTGGTTATCATTGAGGATGACCCCTATGGTCAACTATACTACGGCCAACAACCACCGCCATCGCTTAAATATCTGGATAATTACGGCGGGGTAATCTATCTGGGGAGCTTTTCCAAAATTCTGGCTCCTGGACTGCGCACCGGCTGGGTGACTGCCGCACCATCTGTCATCAATCATCTTGCCCAAGAAAAACAATATATTGACCTTCATAGCAACAATCTGTCACAACGAATCCTCCATGTCTGCTTAGAAGATAACGCTCTCAGCGATCACCTAACCATGGTACGAACAGAATATAAAAAACGCCGTAACGCCATGGTTAGCGCAGCCCGGCGCTATTGCAGCAACCAGCTTACTTTTACTACCCCCGAGGGCGGCTTCTATCTATGGTGCAATGTAACCACCCCGGTTTCTGCCTGTCCACCTGCCTCTACTGGTTTGGCAGGACGACCAATCCTATAAAACAGAAACAATGGGAAAAGGAGTGCGCCGCCTTAGCTTGACGCACTCCTTTTCCCATTGTTTCCAAGACCGATCCTACACCAGACTAAAATCAATAAAGCCTCCCAGTAAAAATCCTGGGAGACTAGGTTAAATACAGCTTTATTCTCGAACCTTAGAGAACAAGCTTAGACCTATCATATTTGATAAGTCTAAGCTTGTTTTTACTATAAAGGCAATGAAAATCCGACTACAAATTTCGATAATCATTATATAACACTAATGAAACACGGGAAACATGGGGACAGGGACTTATGTTTCAGGCTTTCCATATCCTTGTGACTGATAACCCTGTTATGCGTGCTATCTGGTGCATATTTGTGCCAACCTCTTTTTTCATTGCTTTCAACAATTCGTCTGCTCTCTATATATTCCCTGTCAGGACAGGAAGACGGTGGTATGGTCTTGCAAAACTGCCTATCGTGTTTTATTTATGAATTATGTAGCCTTCTTTCGGGGTGATGTTAACTTCCTTTTGCACCCAAACAGGCATCATAAATGGAGGTTGTACTTGCAAATCTAAATATGATACAGGCAAATCCGCACCTGAAGCAGCATCTTTTAGTGCAGCTTTATATTGTTGCAAGTTATAACATCCATGGAAGTTTATCCTTGTTATTAGCATTCCAGGCTGAAAGCCTGCCAGCATAAACGGACTTCCTTCTTCAATTCCTGTCAAGGCTATCACCGAAGTTAAGCCAGTTCTCGATAATGTTTTAAAAGGCATGGCATAGTCTTCTGCTCCAGTATATGGATAGCGTTCTTCTGGATACGCAAAACCTTGAGGTGTAATGTAAATCTGAGATTTTCGCAAAACAGAAAAATTCTTATGAATTTTATACGTATCTTCTATAGTTGCAGAAAAATCTTTTGAAATAACTCGGATATAATTATTGGAATAGTCTCCTGCTCCATACCCGCCTCGTACTCCATTGGCAATAAAGGAGGCGTAATCTCCCTCTGCAAGTGCAGCAGCCGATGCAAGAATATCGGCTTGTTGCATTTTGTTATCGTTACGCAGACCATCTGCATATCCTCTATGAATCTCTGCAAGCTTTGCATTTCCTTCCGCTGTTGCTTTTATCGCAGCCTCTTCATGATATTTTATCGTTTGATTTAAAGTTATGTGTGGAAATAATAGACTTTGAAACTCTTTAATTATTTCTTCTGTGGCGTCATCATAAATAATATTTACTTTGGTTCTTTTATCTATTTCTTTATTTTGAGAAAGTGAATAATTTACGATTTGCTCAAATTTATCTTTACTAAAATTGAGAAACCATAATCTTACACCTGTATTCCTACTCTTTGTAATAACCGACTGTGACTCACGAAGTGTTTCATGAACTATTTGAGAATAATTTATTAATGCTGATGCACCCTTATAATCTGAGTCTATAGTTTTAAAAGTTACTGTAACGCCAAAATTACCGTCCCTAATTAGATTTACTGTTGAAACGCTTGGATTTATTATGTAAATGGCAGGAAGATAACTTCCGTCAGTAATCAACGAACCGTCATATGTTTGACTGAAAGTTTCATTTCCAATTGACAAGCTGATCGTTACATCTTGTATATCTGCTAATTGTTTTAAATAATATTCCCATTTAATGCGAGCTTCGTCTTGGGTTTGCATTATTATATCGTGTTCTGCATAAGTTTTTATAATTGCATTAACGATATCAAGATTCTGTTGGCTTGGAGAAAAAATGTTAGGTTTTCCTTGGGAGTTTTTTGCTAGAGGCGGAATGTACCTAGTTACACTCTTACCTAAAATTGCAGAACCAATCGAAACTTGTTGTTGATCATTTGGCATAATTAACGAAGACTTTATAAGAATGCTTATTTGTTTTATCTGTTTCGGAATGGATGATTCTAACCCATCTTGATCGGTAAATTTTATATCTTTGCTGTCTATCGAAAATGTTGGAAAAAGAAAAAGTTTTAACGTATTTTT
>JAGGAA010000350.1 GCA_017889675.1 Bacillota bacterium
TGAGCGCTGGTTTTTGTGAACGTATTTTCGTTGCAGGATTTGCGGCAGCCAGTAGTTTGCTGCTCTCGTTCATCTTTTTGGTAATTTGTTTAATGTAGCGGCAAGTCCCGCTGATGATATCGACAAATGATGTTTTTTTGAACTCGAAAAGATCTGTCTTGGAGTTATACCCAATGGCTTGGCTCATCATTAGGTAGTCGTCAGAAATGTAAAAAAGAGTCCCTTATAGGACTCTGGAGTAATAAGCTGCTATCTCTCGATTATTTAGCTTTAAATATGACGTTAAAAGTCGTCCCCTGCAGACCAGAATCCACTTGAATCCTGGCGTTGTGATCGGCAGCTATCCTGTAAACGACGGCAAGACCAAGACCAGTTCCATTCTCTTTGGTGGTCAAAAATGGTTTTCCCATATCCTCTAGAATATGTTGTGGGATTCCTTTGCCTTGGTCTTGGATGGACAGAATAACCTCACCGCTTTTAACATAAGTTCGTAGTGAAATTGTTCCGCCGTGTTCCGTGGCCTCCAGGCCATTGCGGACTAAGTTCAATACTAGTTGGCGTATTTCTTTTTCATCAAGATATACCTCTGGTGTAATTTCTGGGCTATAATGAACATCTTTGCTCCAAGCATTCGCCGAAGCTTTTAGCAATGGGTAAATTTCTTGAATAACGCAACTAAGTTGAGCAGCTTTTAAATTTCGTGCCGTATTTTTGCAAAGGGATAAGTATTCTTTGATGATCAGATTGGATCGATCAAGTTCGCTGATTAGTAGCTCAAACTGTTCCTGATAGTTTGAGAAGTCTGGCTTTTTCTGAAAGAACTGCAAATAACCTTTCACTGTTGTCAACGGGTTTCTAATCTCATGGGCTACATTCGCGGCCATTTGCCCTACTGTGTTTAGTCGACAAGAATGGGGACTGTTGTCTGTTCGACCCAGATCAAAACGTGGTCACGTCGAATAAGGCGCATGACAAAAGGGTTAGATGAAGCAGCAACTGGATCACTTACAAGTTTTTCTATTAAAAAGGTATCACTTGGGTGGATTAGTGAAAAAAGTAGGTCAGTGGACTCGGAATAATCATTGGTATTGTAACCGGTTAGCTTGGTGATAGAAGGGCTAACATAGTCAATCCCACGCGGTGGTTGAAGGTTGTAAAGGTAAATGGTGTCAGCCGCATTTTCAGCCAAGAGACGGTATTGTTTTTCCTTTAGTGCCAGATCGCGGAAGTTCCGCTCCATATAAAGAATTAAGATACCGAGAGCGAGGATAAACCTTAGGGAGCCGCTGATTATAAAGCCCCATGGGACAAACCAGCTAACATGTATAAGGAAAGGCATATCAAGGGAATGTAAGCCTGTTCCGATAAAAGCCAGGCTAATAATATATTTTCCCCACCCTTGGGTGTCAAGGTGGTGTATGAACATCCAGGCGTGCCAAAAGTATATATATGCAACGAAAACACAAGAAGGAAGTACCTTTAGAAGAAATGGCGCTTCAATAGAATAAGCTATACCTGTGAAAATAATGAGACCTATAGTCCAGCAGTACCAGTATTTATGCATTTTGTGTCCCAAAAACTTGCTTGTGGCAAATACAAACAGTATATAGTTTATGACTAACGTGAGCTGAACCCCAATCAATAGGGACAGGCCAATTTGATGGAGCGGAATATGATAAAATATTTGGCTTGTGAGATGTATTAGCCAGAAAACAGTCCACAGGCCAATGTAGGTTTGGCGGTAAAGTGAGAACAAAAAGAAATAAACACACATTACGACAAACGTAGATGATAATGTTGCAATAATTGAAAGATCGTAAAAATTCATGAGAAATCCCCCTCATCACAAAAGCTACCATATTTCAATTTTCTATTTACATATTTCTTTAAGTGTAACAAACATCAGTTGCAAAATATGAGAATTTATGGCAAATGATTAAGAAGTATCTGCGCGTATAAATAATAAACTATTGTCCCTCGTCTACAGCCTGAACTGGTGGCGGATAAAAAATAGGCACCTGTAGAAGTATTTTGTCTACAGGTGCCTATTTTATTGGTATAATTATATAGGTAATAAGTTGCCTGCTACTAGTGAAAACTTTTCTTATGGTATATAGGGTATTGGTTAGTGTTAAGTTGGTGGCTTAATCGCACGCGGGACTTTTGCGCTATAGCCAAAGAGAAGGGCAGTATTGTGTAAGTAAGGGAGAATTATATGAAAATTTTAATTGATGCCGATGCCTGTCCCAAGGCCGCTCTGCAGATATGTGTTCAAATGGGTCACAAATATAGCATCCCTGTTTGGACGGTGGCTAGTTTTAACCACAATATTGTATCAGACAATCATATAATTGTTGGTAGTGCTTCTCAGGAAGCTGATATTAAGCTAATTAACGTAACCGATCCAGGTGATATCATTATTACCCAGGATTGGGGATTAGCTTCGATGGTACTGGGAAAACCAGCCTATTGTCTCAGCCCAACAGGCCGGGAATATTGTCCGGAAAAAATTGAGTTCTTATTGGAAGAACGGGAACTAAAAGCCAAGTTTCGCCGCGGCGGTGGGAGAACGAAAGGGCCTAGTAAAAGAACACGGGAAGATGATCAACATTTTGAGGCTGAGCTTGAACGGATAATTACTATGTTATGCAAGTAGTAAGGAGAAGATAATAATGCGCGAACGCGATATAGGTATTGGGATAGTGGTTGTTGTTTTATGGGGTTTAAACTTTATTGCTATCAAAATGGGTTTGCAGGATGTCCCGCCGCTGCTGCTAGGAACGCTGCGGTTTCTTTTCGCTTGCGTTCCGGCCATATTTTTTTTCCCCAAGCCTCCCATTCCTTGGTCTTGGTTAATTGCTTTGGGGCTATCGATCAATGTGGGACAGTTTTCTTTGCTGTTTATGGGGATGAAGGTAGGTATGCCAGCTGGCCTGGCTTCGCTGGTACTGCAGTCTCAGGCATTTTTCACCTTGTTGATAGGTGTGGTTTGGTTGGGTGAACGTTGGCAGTGGAACCATTTGGCAGGTCTTATTGTGTCAGGCAGTGGCATGGTCATTATTGG
>JAGGAA010000090.1 GCA_017889675.1 Bacillota bacterium
TGCCGACCCTGCAGTACAGGAAATTGTTGATAAGGTACAGGAAGAAATAGCTCCTGTGAAAAATAAAGTGCTTGGCCAGGCAGTTAATGAAATGCATCATGAAAAATTCACTCATTCTGTTTTAGGTCAATGGGTAACAGATAGTATGCGTCACAGAGTTAAAGCCGATATTGCTTTTGAGAATGGCGGGGGGCTGCGAACCAGTATCCCGGCAGGTACGATCACGTTAGGCAACCTGTACCAAGTAGTACCATTTGACAATACGTTGATCACGGTAGATTTAACTGGTCAACAGGTCATGGCGGTTCTCGAACACGGTATTTATAATAAGCAAATCGGGATGCTGCAGTTTTCTGGTCTTATTGTGGAGTATGATGAATCATTGCCAGATGGTAAGAAGCTTGCTAAAGTAACCTTAAATGATGGCAGTAACCTCAGTCTTACGAAGACATATAAGGTTGTAACAAATGATTTCTTAGCACAAGGCGGAGATGGATTTACCATGTTTAGTCAAGGCAAACATCAATCTGACACTCAGATTCCATTACGAGACTGCCTAATAGAGGCTATAACAAAGACGAAAATCATTAATGCTACTGTCGATTCGCGTTTTAAGGAAGTTATACCAGTAAGCACAGTAAATAGACGTGCATCGTAATAGATATTCCGCAGTAAAGAAGTTTGAAGGCGCAAGTAGGTGATGCATTGCCAACGCACTACCTACTTGTAAAAATCTTTAACATGTTGTATATAGATAGGAAAGTTTGTGAGGTCAGCAGGGAAGATATTAAAACATGTCGAAATTATCATTAAAACTTGAATTCGAAGGAGACATAAACAAAGATGATAGGTTGTACTAAATTACTTTGCGGCACAGCTACCGTGTCGGATATCGTAAAATATGGGCGCAGTTCACAAAATTTGCCACCCCAGATGCTACAGTTTTCCTCAGATGCTACGCCCATCGTTGTATGGAATTCGACTAATCGCTGCAATCTGAGTTGCCAGCACTGCTACATTTCTGCTGAAGATCATGAATATGCGGGTGAGTTTACTACTGCTGAAGCCAAAGCGTTCATTGACGATCTAGCTACAATGAAAGTGCCGGTGCTTTTATTCTCCGGAGGTGAGCCGCTTGTCCGGAAAGATTTGTTTGAATTGGGCGCATACACTATTGAAAAAGGAATTCGTCCGGTGATTTCAACAAATGGCACCTTGATTACACCTGAGATGGCTAAGCGCATTAAAGCGACTGGTTTCCAGTATGTTGGTGTCAGCCTTGACGGTACCGAAGAAGTGCATGATTATTTTCGTGGCAAAAAGGGTGCATTTCAAGAAACCATTACAGGGATTCGCAACTCAATTGCGGCAGGTAATAAAACGGGGATCCGTTTTACGGTAAATAAACTTAACTATCATACGTTACCTGATATTCTAGATATTGTTGAACGCGAAAAGATTCCCCGTTTTTGTATGTACCATCTGGTATATGCTGGACGAGGCAAGGAAATGGCAGAGCTTGACACTACGCCTGAACAAAAGCGTCAGACAATTGAACTGCTAATTGAACGGACCCTGGATTTTCACAAACGCGGTATTGAGGTTGAAATTCTTACCACAGATAATCATGCTGATGGTATTTATATTCTGCAATATTTTGAACGCACAAATCCTGAACGTGTGCCGGAGATTAAGGAACTGTTAGCAATGCATGGTGGCTGTTCAGCCGGTCAGAAGATGGCTAATGTCGACCCGCAGGGTGAGGTACATGCCTGTCAGTTCTGGGGTCATAAGTCACTTGGCAATGTACGCAAACAGCCGCTTAGTCAAATTTGGCATAACACGCAAGATGAATTTTTATGCAAACTTAGAAATAAAGAAAAGTATGTTACTGGCCGCTGTGGCGAATGCCGCTACAAGGATTTCTGCGGCGGTTGCCGGATAAGGGCGGAAGCCATGTCAGGCGACATATGGGGTGAAGACCCAGCCTGCTATCTTGCTGATTACAAGGAGTAATTGAATGATAATCTCATGGAATACTACCCAGCAGTGCAATATAAACTGTGTACATTGTTATCGTGATGCTGGTGCCAAACGTACCGATGAATTAAGTACCGACGAAGGTAAAAAACTGCTTAGTGAAATAGCCAAAGCTGGTTTCAAGATTATGATATTAAGCGGCGGTGAGCCGATGCTTCGTCCTGATATTTATGAACTCATCACTCATGCAACTTCTGTTGGCCTTCGTCCTGTTCTCGGTACCAATGGCATTTTATTTACTGGCGATGTACCTGCCAAGCTTAAAGCGGCCGGCTTGATGTGCGCCGGTATTAGTGTGGATAGTTGTGATGCTGAGCGCCATGATACCTTTCGGGGCGTGAAAGGCGCTTGGCGGCAAACCATGGATGGCATCAAGGCCTGCCGGAAAGCTGGTTTGCCGTTTCAAATTCACACTACAGTTACTAACTGGAATGAAGCGGAAGTGACTGATATTACTGATTTAGCAGTTGATCTAGGCGCTGTTGCCCACCATGTTTTTTTCCTGGTGCCTGCCGGGCGGGGAAAAGACATTGAAGAAACTACACTTAAGACTAATCAATATGAAGCCGTATTGAACCGTATTCTTGACAAGCAGGCGACTACTGCTATTGAGATAAAACCAACGTGTGCTCCCCAATTCATGCGGATTGCCAAGGAAAGGGGCGTGCCGATGCGGTATACGCGCGGTTGCCTTGCTGGAACTTCCTATTGCGTAATATTACCTAATGGCGATGTTCAGCCTTGCCCGTATTTGCCGCTGAAAGTTGGGAATGTGCGGGAGACAGCCTTTGACACTATCTGGCAGAGCAGCCAAGTATTTCACAAGCTTCGTCATGAGCCGCTCAAGGGTGGCTGTGGTTCGTGTGGTTTTGATAGCTTATGCGGCGGCTGTCGTGCCAGAGCCTACTATTACTCAGACGGGGATTATCTTGCAGAAGAACCCTGGTGCAGCCGTGGCATTAGAGGAAAGCAATAAAAGCCATACAGAATAAACTACGACGGGATTGTTTCACAATCGTTTGATATGACTAGTACCAGATAATAGGTCATGGCGAGCAGATGGTGGCAATCTCGTTTTCCATTAGCAATATTGGGTAAGTTTGCGTAGGTGCCTTGGTGAGTGCGCATAAATGCTATTGGGTATTATATATAATAAAAAATATTTTTTTATTCTGACAAATGAAGAGGAAACAGAGAAAAAAAATAGAATACCAAATTAAGGATTATTAAGCAGTACTTATTTTTAAGGGGGGCGACTATGGAAAAGCGCGATACTCTTTGGGGACTATTTCAGAAAAAGAATATCAGTAGACGTGACTTTCTCAAGACATGTGTGGCCTTGACTAGCATGATGGGGCTGTCTACTGAACTACTTCCGCAAGTCATAGAAGCAGCTGAGAAAAAACCGTTGCCGCCGGTAATTTGGCTCCATGGTCATGAATGTACCGGCTGTGATGAAACGTTTATTCGGTCCCAGTCACCGCTGGCTTCAGACCTGGTGCTCAATATGATTGCTCTTGAATATATGGACGTACTGGCTGCTACCGCTGGCGAGCAGTTAGAGCATCATTTAGAAGAAACTATGAAACAATATTCCGGTCAATATCTTTTGATATTTGAAGGGGCTGTTCCAGAAGCGGAAAATGGCATATATTGCATGGTAGGCGGCAAGCCCATTATTGAGACACTGAAACGTGTAGCTAAAGATGCCGCTGCTATTATTGAAAATGGTTCTTGTGCTGCCTGGGGTGGTATTCAGGCCGCTAGGCCAAATCCCACTAAATCGGTGTCTGTCAGTGACGTAATTAGCGGCAAACCTATTATTAAAGTGCCTGGCTGTCCGCCAATTCCTGAAGTATTGACAGGCACAATTATGCACTATGTTTTATTTGGTCAGTTACCGCCTGTGGATAATCAAGGACGGCCCAAACAATTTTTTGGCAACAGGATTCACGATACCTGTTACCGGCGTCCTTTCTTTGATTCTGGTATGTTTGTCGAGAAGTTTGACGACATGGCAAGTAAAGCTGGCTGGTGCTTGTATAAGGTAGGCTGCCGAGGGCCAGAAGCCTATAATTCCTGTGGTAATATGCGGTGGTGGAATGGCATGAGTTATCCTATCCAATCAGGTGCACCTTGTGTAGCGTGTGCTGGCAAAAATTTCTGGGATAATGACCCATTTTATGAGCGGTTACCCAATATCCCAATGCCTAATACTATTGTCAATGCAGACAAAGTCGGCGCTGTTTTGGCTGGCGTGACTACTGCCGGTGTAGTGGCTCATGGTATAGCATCATACGTCCAACACAAACAACATGAGGCCAAAGCAGAAAAAGAGCAGCAAGGTAATGACCAGAATAAGCCTGAGCGCGGTCAAAATGAATAGTGGACAAGGAGGAACGGCATAGATGAAACATATCGTTGTTGATCCAATAAACCGGATTGAGGGCCATCTGCGGGTTGAAATCAAAGTAGATGAAGCTACCGGTAAAGTCGAGGATGCGCTATCTAGTGGTACTGCGTGGCGCGGAATTGAATTGGTTTTGAAAGGCCGCGACCCACGGGATGCTTGGCTGTTTGCTCAGCGGATTTGCGGCGTTTGTACAACTGTACATGCTTTAGGCTGTTTACGAGCTGTTGAAGATGCGCTAGGTATTGAAATCCCTAAAAACGCCAACTATATTCGCAATATAATTGCTGCATCCCAAATGATTCATGACCATATTGTGCATTTTTACCACCTGCACGCGTTAGACTGGGTAAGTCCAGTAGCTGCACTCAAAGCTGATCCTGCAGCTACAGCAGCTCTCCAAAACACTGTTTTGGAAAAATACAGCCTCAAGTTTGAGGGACCTGTTAGTTTTGATACCAGTGCCTATGCCAAAGATTTCCCCAAAGCAACTACTGCGTATTTTAGAGAAATTCAAAATAAGATAAAGGCTATTGTCGAGAGTGGACAACTTGGCATTTTTGCGGGTCACTATTGGGATCATCCTGATTACAACGTATTGCCGCCAGAAGCTCATCTCATGGCTGTTTCTCATTATTTAAACATGCTTGACCGTCAGCGAGATCTAGTATACTCGCACCTTGTTTTTGGCGGTAAAAATCCTCACCCCCACTATATTGTCGGAGGAATGCCCTGCTCTATCTCCATGAATGACATGAATGCGCCGGTCAATACTGAACGGTTAGCACTTGTGGGCACCTCAGTTAATCTGGGTATAGACCTGGTAAATAATTTTTATATTCCTGATCTACTGGCAATTGGCGATTTATTTGTTAAGGCAGGCTATGTGGACGGTGGTGGATTGGCCGGACAAAGGGTATTATCATTTGGAGATTTTCCGGAAGAAAAATATAACGGTGTTGCTAACGGCGATTATTTTAAAAATTTATTAGTCAACTCAAGTGGTGTTGTTGAAAACTTTGGCCAAGGTGTGGCAAAAGCTACCTTCTATCCGCTTGAAGGCAAAGACTTAACTGATCCGAACGTTTTGGCTGAAGGTGTTGAACATTCTTGGTACAATTATCCTGAAGCTGGAAAGGATCTTCATCCTTGGAGTGGTGTAACCAGTCCGCAATATACTGGTCCTAAGGAAGGGACCAAAACCAATTGGAAATATCTTGACGAAACTGGTAAATATTCCTGGATTAAGACTCCTAAATGGAATGGTAAAATGGCTGAAGTTGGGCCGCTGGCTAAGTATATTGTTGTATATACTAAGGTTAGACAGGGCCTTATTCAGCAGCCAACTTGGGCCGAAAAGCTTATTGTTGATCAAATTGATGCTGTGTCTAAACTTCTTAACTTACCACCGGAGACCTGGATGCCTACCACGGTGGGGCGGACAGCAATCCGCGGACTGGATGCTCAACTGAGTGCCTACATAAACAAATACTTCTTTGATAAGCTGATAAATAACATCAAAGCCGGTGATACTACAGTGGCCAATACGGCTAAATGGGATCCGGCAACTTGGCCGAAGGAAGCTAAAGGTGTGGGTCTACACGAAGCACCGCGCGGTGGTCTTAGCCATTGGGTAACCATTAAGGATGGAAAAATTGACAACTATCAGGCTATTGTTCCTTCAACCTGGAACGCTTGCCCACGGGATGACAAATCTGGTCATGGTGCTTATGAAGCCAGCATGATGGAAACCAAAGTAAAGATTGCCGAAAAACCGCTTGAAATACTGCGGGTGCTTCATTCTTTTGATCCATGCTTAGCCTGCGCGACCCATCTATTTGACAAAGAGGGCAAGGAAATTACGGTAGTTCGCACAGACCCGTATTTATAGGAAAAGGAGGATACCGGTCATGCGTCAAGGAGCCATGAAACCCTATTACCTGTTTAGCCCATGGACACGGATTTTCCATCCTTTATCCCGCGCATTTACGGCTTTATTATTAATCCAGGCGACAGGCTGCTGCCTAAGCCCTGGACGAAATTGTATTGGACCGGGATTATGGATACCCAAATGCATTATATGTTTATGCGGAGCAAACATCGTCCCTATTTAAGGAATTCGCTGGCTAGGTCAGGCTATTTAGCGGTGTATTTCATGTTCTTAATTGAGATCATAACCGGTTTCGCCATGTATTATATGGTTGAGCCTAACCGTTTTTTGGCAAAAATCTTTGGTCCTTTCAATAACTGGCTGGTCAATAAAAAGGCAGCGAGATATCTGCTATGTTTTCGGGTATTAAATATATGGAAGAAGATCCGGATGATGTAGAGGATATAATAGATACTAAGAAATGCAAGGCAAAGTAGGAGCTCTATCTATGAAAAAAATTGTTGTTCTTGGTGTTGGCAATATCTTAATGCAAGATGAGGGGTTTGGTGTCCGGGTGATTGAAGAAATCACCCGGCGCTATACATTCCCGGAACATGTGCAAATTCTTGATGGCGGCACTCTCGGAATGGAACTACTACGCTTTATTGCTGGTGTCGATTGTCTGTTGATTATCGATGCGGTAAACGGCGGCGGACAGCCTGGCGAGTTTTATCAATTTGCCAATGAGGAAGTTAAGGTTTATTTTAAACAAAAGGTATCTATGCACGAATTAGGGGTTCAGGATGTGCTAACAGCGCTCGAACTTTTAGCAGAGCCAGTAAAAGAAATAGTCGTTTTGGGCATTCAGCCCGCTGTTATTGATATTGGTCTTGAACTGAGTCAGATTGTGCAACCGACTATTGATCAGGCTGTATTACGGACGCTTGCTGTTTTAGATTCTTGGGGTATAAACTGCCTTCAGCATACATAGTAATTTACAAATGCGGGAGGTGGGGCTTTGAACTACCGTGTTCTGTATGTTATTCTTACCCTGAGAGAAGAACCAGAGGTATTTCCCGCCGAGGATTACTGGTATAACCAGGAAAAGAATTGTCATGAGTTATTAATTACAGTCTTTGACCAAAAACTTTGGGTAGATACCCGGGCCGTGAAATTGAAAAAAGTATCAGGATCTATTTTTTGCTGGCAAGAATATGAACAAGGACAATACATAGAACTTAATCAATCAGATGCAGTTTGCCCCGAATGTGGCTGGTGGCGATGCCATGATTGTGACTCTTGCCGGTGTAATAAACCGTAATACAGGATTTATTACAAAAACAATATACATACTAGCAGGAAAAAGAATACTTTATGCGTATAATATATAATGGTATGACTTAATTCTTTCATGGGGAGTGGTGATTATATTACGCGGTATTCGTGGTGCAACAACTGTTACAACTAATAATCGTGAAGAAATCTTTGAACATGTCGCTGAACTTCTTGTGGCAATCTCACAGGAAAATGTGCTGAATACCGAGGATATTGGTGCAGTAATCTTTAGCTCAACCCCTGATCTAGATGCAGCTTTTCCGGCAGCCGGGGCAAGAAAGGCTGGTTGGACGCAAGTACCGCTATTTGGGACGCAAGAAATCGACTGCCCTGATGCGCCGGCGCTTTGTATCCGCGTACTGGTTTTGTGGAATACTGATCTTGGACAGCATGACATTAAGCATGTTTATCTACATGGTGCTGCTAATTTGCGTCAAGATATTCAGCGATAATGATAAGATTACCGTCTTATGGATAAAACCTGTTTTGCATTTTGCAAGGCAGGTTTTATGTTTTATTTTATAGAGTATAATTGCAATCACATTCCAGCAATGTAATAATATAGTGGTGACAAGGAGGTTTGCATATTAAATGAGTGTAATGAATAATTCGATATCTATTGTTGTGCCAGTATATAATGAGCAGGATAATGTTGATAACTTTTACAACGAAGTTGTTAAACATATGGAGCAAATGTCATATCGTTTTGAACTTATCTTTGTTGATGATGGCTCAAGCGATGCTACTCCACTTATTTTGGAGCGCTTAGCTACTGCTGATAAGCGGGTGCGGGCGCTTATTATGGCTCGTAATTTTGGCCATCAGGTGGCTTTAACCTGTGGACTGGATCATGCCCAGGGAGAGGCGGTTATTACCATGGATGGTGATATGCAACATCCGCCGGAAATGATACCTTTACTAATTGGTAAATGGGAGGAAGGTTTTCAGGTTGTCCAAACCGTTAGGATAAATACTGAAGGTGTATCCTGGTTTAAAAACATTACCTCAGGTATGTTTTATAAGCTAATGAATGCCCTATCTAATGTCCAGGTTACAGAGGGTGGCTCTGATTTTAGATTGTTGGATAAGCAGGTGGTAGACAGTTTTCGGCGTTTTCGGGAACGAGCTAGATTTATTCGCGGCATGATTAGTGCGATCGGTTATCGTCAAACGAATATTGAATTTATTGCTCCTAAACGGTTTGCCGGACAATCTAAATTTTCATTAAAAAAAATGCTGCATTTTGCCCTTGACGGGATTACTGCTTATTCGAAAACACCACTTCGTTTTGCATTTTATATGGGCATTATACTGGGATTTGGCAGCATTGCCCTAACTATGCATGTTCTCTACATAAAACTCTTTACTGCTGAGGCTGTACCTGGTTGGGCAACAATTACCGCTAGTATTCTACTACTTGGGGGGGTGCAATTGGCGGGAATTGGTATTATTGG
>JAGGAA010000091.1 GCA_017889675.1 Bacillota bacterium
TAACAAATACCCCCAATTCTTACATTACTTCCGTGATTTTCTCACTGCAAGAATACGTTGCATTTCATTATAAACAATCATATAGCCTTCATCTACGCCCATACCTGGTTTAGCCAGCATTTGCACAGGTTTGGTAGCCATAGCCACATGCACACACACTTCTGCCGAACGGTTAGTCTCGTTGCAAGTACCGCCTTGGTAAGCACCAACACCTTTTTTCTGGCAATATAATACTGCTTCAATAATATTGTTTATACCACCAAGGTCAGGTGTTTTGATTTGCAGCATGTCGCCTGCACCGTTGTCCGCAAAGTCTTTAATATCTTGGAACGTATTGCACCACTCGTCAGCCACAATTTCAACCTTGATATTTTCTTTATGAAGGCGGGAAGTTATTTCAGCAAGCACCTTAATCTGCAGTTCGCGTTCTTCCACGTCAACAGGACCCTCAATGCGGAGTGTAAAAGGTGCAGCAGCTTTTTCCAACTGACGGAAATATTCCACCATGCGATTAACGTCATTTTTGAATGCCAAGCCAATAGTTCCATACACGTCAATGTGCAGTACCGGAGCATAGTCAGGCGTAGTTTTAAGCTTCATAATACGTTCGCGGAGCCAGCCAACATATTCTAATAACAGTTCGCCGTTTTCGCCCAGTTTTTCCTTAACATTATTGATAAGGGCATGAGGCAATACTTCAGCATTTTTGATAATCATCTTGTCAACATTATTATACCTGTCATCACCTGACTGCGTAAAGATATCAATTCCTGTTTCACTTACTTGCGTATTATATTCGTCAGCAACAACCTCACACATAAGCTGTTTTTTGGCTTTAGCAACAGCGTCAAGAATGGCTTGGGTCACGCCATAACGCAGTGCAGTATGAATGCGTTTGCCATTTGCATCATTCAGATTGTCGATTTCTTCGGCCAATACTTTGAAAGAAGCCAGCTCACGGCCAACTAGGCGAGGCTTAATCATTTTCTCAATAACGGGGATAAAATCTTCAGCCAGGAATAATGGATCACGTCCGCCTGCACCACTGTACTGAACAGCTGCGCAATCGCCATAAGCGATTTGGCCGTCTTCTAAAATAATCATAACTGATACAGCTTCGCCGGCTTGACGTACTGCTTTGAAACCATCGGTAACCGGTTGTCCAATATAGGTAAAGCCATCATGACCAGCGCCTGCTTTAATGGCTCTTTGATCGTCAAAATAAAAGCCAGTACGTCCTTTTGAACAAACTACATCAACTATTTTCATTATAAAATCTCCCCTTTTATTTATCTTTTTTATTGTATCAGGAAAGCGAGATCTTCTCGTCACGATTGCTCGTAATTACCTAATCTCGCCTTCCTTTCTTTTAATTTCTATATATGACTCATTATTATTGACTTAGCGTGGACGACCTACCAAATGACCTTTAGAAATGGCGTAAATGTCATCAATAACCATTTGGAAGCTAGGCGCGCGTCCTTCGGCTTTAGCCCGTTCTGCCATTTTTTCCTTGTGGAAGGTAACCAGGTCTGGAGTAAATGGCAGGTTACCAACTTCGAACAAACGTACAGCACCGTTATTATCACGAGCAGGCAAAATTTTATTTAAGCTGAATTTACTAGGAGCAAATGGTACGTCAAGAACACCAGCTTCGAAAGCACGAACTGAGCCGACTGCGTAATCACCGTTTCCTAATTCAAATACTTTGTCAAGAATGCAACGAGTTTCCGCTTTAATGATATTGATTTCTGTCTGCAGCTCACTGGTCAGCGGGAACGCCTGATCTTTGAGCATATTAATCATTTGCTTGGTAGTTCTAAGACCCATAGCATTGGCCTCTTTGGTAGGAATACCAAGCGCCTCATGAGGAGTCTTAACAATAACCTTGGTGGCTTTAGCCAGTGCTGCTGTTGCTGCACCCCAAGAAATAACGCCAAAAGCTTTGGCTTCATCTTGTGGGAAACCACCCATCCATTGGTGGAATACGGTAGTAAGTACACAATCACCGTAACCATGCTTGGTCATAAATTCTTCTGCAAGCTGTTCGAGAGCTCTAATAGCTGCAATATCTTGGATTAAGTTACCACATTGACCATAACCTAAGGTTATGTTCTTTACGCCTTGCTCAGCAGCAAGAATACCTTCGATGATCGCAATAGCATGAGAAATACTAGGCGGTACCAAGGTGCCTGTCAGCGGACCAAACGGCTCGCGGTTAATCTCAATACCATGTTCCGCATACAAACCAACCATTCTATCGCAATACTGCCAATCGAAAATTGTTTTTTCCAAAGAAACGCTTTTAGCGTAAGGAATATTATAGGAAATACCGCCACCTTCATAAGAAGTATAACCAGCAGCAATAGTAATTTCACCTAAAAGACGGGCATCTGGGGTACCATGACGAACCTGTAATGGAGCATCAACACTTTCAACAACCCGACGTACGCCAGCTACACCATGATTGACGGCTGGAAAACCATTTAATAGTGAGCGTCCAGCTTTAAGACTTTCATCAATGCCTTTTTGACAAGATTCATATTGGTTCTGACGAGTGTAGCTGTCAATAGTGGTTGGCAGCAGGTCGGCTTCTCCTTCTTTTTTCAAGAAGTTCAATAGATTAATATGTTCATCAATAAGAGCAACACCGGCGCGCGGTTGTGTCAGAGTTTCACCATTTTTCTTAGCTTTAACCAGACGTTTGGCAAAATGACGCTTGGCGGGAATGTTTTCATGATATTTTACAGCTTCTTCAAAATTAACGTCTTTGCCAGTCGGCCATTGGTTGAGAACCTCTTGGCGAATGGCATTAAACTCGTCATGAGTCCACTTTTTGTTTTTAAGTTCCATGTGGCAAAAGCCTCCTCTAATCTCTATTTGTTAACAATATATTTTTTCATCATTCGCACAGCCGTTGCCGGGTATTCTTCACCGAGCAGTCCCATGGATGCCATGATGTAGTCTTTATCAATAAAAAAATCAGGCTGCCGAGGTTTAAGAGTCTGGGGATTGGTTTCATCAAACACAATACCCTTCAATATTTCCTCAGGCTTATTATGGTTGACAATAACTCCGCCTGTACCAATCACTATAGCAACTTTAGTCAAATCTTTGCCTGTCTGAACATAGCTTGTACCAAACGGTGTAAAATAGGTCTCTAGATGACCAACATGCCTATCTGTACTCAACCGTACACAGGCTTTACCCATGGCAATCTCGATATTTGCTTCTATATCGGTTTGAGGCAGATAATCAATATCGGCTTCAACCTTGGCAGTATAAGCAGCTGCTTCTTCCGGTGAACTTCCCGCATAGCTGGCAATCATCTCGGCGCCGGCTGCTTTTAAGAGTGCCCCCGCACTATAGCGCATACCCAGATCACCCTCAACCGTACGTTTGCCAAACGGTTCAGACAGACCTTTAAGCGACACCCCGCCTACCGTAGGATCACCTTTGGCGATAGAATACACATCGGTAGTAGCTCCACCAATATCCATGACCATCAAATCACCCAGTCCCGGCTCTCCATCTCCGCCTTGACTTAACAATTCAGAGGCTTTGAGAACGGCGGCCGGCGTTGGCATAACCAACCGGTCAACCATCTTATTAGCACGATTTAATCCTTTTGCTTCTGTTATCCGCTTTAAAAAAATATCACGAATAACAATACGGGCTGGTTCAATATTGAGTTCATCCAGTTTAGGCATGACGTTCTCAGTAGGCCGTACTTCTGTATGCTTTTCTGATAGAATCTTGACAACCTTGGGGGTAACCGATTTGTTGCCAGCCACCACCACTGGTACGTCCAAATTCAATCCGGCAAGCATTTTGGCATTATGCATAATGACCTTCTGATTGCCGCCGTCAGTACCACCAGCAAGAAGAATAATATCAGGCTTTAGTTCTTCAATTTCTTCAATCTCATATTCACTTAGTTCGTGACTAAACACCTTTAGCACTTTAGCGCCCGCACCTAATGCGGCTCGTTTAGCTGCCTCAGCAGTCATCTCCGGTACCAAGCCAACAGCTATCATTTTTAATCCACCCGCAGCGCTTGAGCACCCTAGCACTTTGCCAAATTCAAGCCTACCTGTTTTTGCAAACAAGGCTGTCAGCGCCTGGTTAAGACCATCCATAATATCTGTTTCAACTGTTGTAATACCTCTAGCTGTGCCGAGTACTTTTTCCTGATCAACATCTACTGCTGTAATTTTGGTATAAGTACTGCCAAAATCAATAAGTAAAATGTTATTCAAAGCACAAGACCCCTTTTATTTCAAGTCCTCTTTCATGTCTGCAATCACTACGTCAGGCAACGTACCTGGCTCGTACACACGATTATATCCCATTCCAAGGAACTTTTTCTCAACTTCATCAAAATCTGTTTTACCAACAACCAGGTTACCACCAACATAGAGCTTGATATCTTCAATACCGGCTTCGCGGCAACGATCTCTTAGTCCACGACAATCAATTTCGCCATGACCGTAAAGCGAGGCTACCAGTATTGCTTTGGCATCAGTTTCAATAGCTGCATTAACAAATTCTTCCTGCGGAACCAGTACACCTAGATTAATTACTTCATAACCGGCTGCTGCAATAGCGTGGTTGAGGATTTTGTTGCCAACAGCATGACAGTCAGCTCCAATTACGCCTAATACAACCTTTACCTTGTTTGTCATTTTCACTACTCCTTTGCTTTATCAGTCTCTGCAACCAACCGGCTAGCAACCTGTTGGAGCGATCCCTGGTCGATTTCATAATAAAAAGTGATGACATCCTGTGTTGCACTTGCTACTTGGCGTACGACATTCTGCAAATCCCAGGCAGTAATGACCACATTAAAATTGGCTATACCTGATCTGATTTGTTCCCTGTCTTCCCCGATACAAGGCGTTAGCTTAACATTGTTACATCCAATCTTAGCAAGAAGCTGCTTCAGCGCATCAATATAACCCTGTGTTTTGGCAATGACAGCCACCTCACTACCCACCGGCAAACGAGCCAGTTTAATTACTGCCTCCAAATTCGGTGTAGTAGCTACAGCCATCAACTTGGTACTATTACCAAGAATCTCAACAACTACGGATTGATGATCTAATGTTGTTATCACCAAATCACAAGCCGCAAGAAACTCAGTTCTTACAACACCTGTTGTTAAATCTGATAGAGTAACCGATTCAAAGCGTGCATTAGCTACTTGTCCAAGTTGATCAATAAACCGTTCACCATACTCTCGTGTACCCTCTACAACTGCCACCCTGAGCTGACGAGTTGCTAGTTCTCGTTCTTTAGCTCGAATGGCCGTAATCGTAGCAAATTGTTCAACAGTAAAACCGAGTTCAACTACCTGTGTCATAGCTGTGTCAATAACCTTGAGCGCCCGCTCAAGTCGACTTCCCGCAACATCAGCACCAACCGTTGTGATATCAGCCGTCTGTTCGCGAACAAAAGTCCCTCGCCCTTGCTCCGAATCAAGAATCCCTTCTAAAAGCAATTCTTTATACGCAGCACTAACAGTGTTACGACTAATACCTAACTGTTCTGACAACTGACGTTCCGCAGGTAGCTTATCACCAGTTTTGTAATAACCCGTTTTTATTCTGTCTAAAATGTATGCCTTTACTTGTAGGTAAATAGGGATGCCAATTTTTTGTACAATCACAGTTATCATTCCATTCAATTGGATTAATGGATTAATCCAATTTTGTTTTACAATATTATTATTACATAGCATGTACAAAAAAGCAAGAAAATTCTACAAAAATTTCAATAAAAAAATATTGTATACAAAATACTAATCCCTACCTAGAACATAGCTAGGCAATGGTTCCATCAAAGAAATCTGCTACTTTTATAAATTCTGGTAAACTAAATAAAGATAGGCCCATACCTCTGTAGGTACAAGCCTATCTTTATTATAAAAATTGGTGGCGGCGCAGGGATTTGAACCCCGGACACTTCGGGTATGAACCGAATGCTCTAGCCAGCTGAGCTACGCCGCCATTACGTATATTTAGACTATAAATGCCAAGCGAGTTGCCCCGTTCGGCATTTATAAATGGCTCCTCGAGTAGGACTCGAACCTACGACAAATCGGTTAACAGCCGATTGCTCTACCAACTGAGCTATCAAGGAATGTTAAATTAGGGAAGCATCCAATGTAGTATGTTCCCTGAAAACTTCACAGAAGATAAGCAGCGAACCATGTTGTCGCGAGCCGCGAGGCGACACGAGAACATACGTGAGTCGCTTAGTTACGAGCGTTAGCGAGTAACCTCCTTATTACATTCGGTCTCGCTACAATTAGGATTAATTGATGTTTGCACTTCATGCAAACGAGGTTTAAGTCAAGTCCTCGGCCTATTAGTACCAGTCAGCTGCATGGATTACTCCACTTCCACATCTGGCCTA
>JAGGAA010000009.1 GCA_017889675.1 Bacillota bacterium
GAAAAATCCGGCGTCAACCTCTACTTTGTAACTGGTGATTATGATGCCAGTCCGGAAGGGCGTTTGTTTTTCAGCATACGCGGCGCCATCAGTGCATTTGAAAAAGCTAAAATTCGCGAGCGTACGCAACGAGGCCGGAAAGCCAAGGCTAATTCAGGTAAAATCGTGCATAATGCTCGGCCATACGGATACTGCTTTGATAAAGCTACTTCCATGTATGTCATTAATGAGGCTGAAGCCAAAGTAGTACGAATGATTTATGCCATGTGTATTGATCAAGGCATGGGCGCACGCACTATCACACTAGAACTTGCCCGCATGGGAGTTAATGGCCGAAAAGACGGTAAACCATTATCGCTCAACTGCATCGAACAAGTCCTGACTAGAGATATGTATTATGGCCAGCATTATCTATTTCGCCAATCGGTCAGTAAAACAGGGCAGAACACGCGGGAGATTAAGAATCTTCCTCGTGAGGATTGGATACCGGTAACAGTCCCGCCCATTGTTACTTTCGCAACCTACCAACAGGCCCAGGAACAGCGGCAAAAAAACAAGCGCTATGCAAAGCGCAATACGACCCACGAGTACCTTTTGCAGGGCATCCTATACTGCGCCCTCTGCCAACGCGCTATGACAGCCTACACAAGACCGGGACCGCGTAAAAAAGCTGATCCTGTATTGTACTATTACTACTCGTGCGTCACTAATGAATCCGGAACTTACATGTTCGAAGAACGCTGCCAGTGTCGCCGAATACCTGCTACTGCTTTTGACGAATCCATATGGAATATCTTTGTTAATTCGGCAAAAAACAGTGATAGTCTGGACCGATACATAATAAAAGATGCTGAGAAGGATTACTCTGAAGATATAAAAAAATTATCAAGGCTTGAAGAGGATTTATTTAAAAAACGCACTGAAATTGCTACCTGGTTCCGCCAAGACTTAATTGATGCTGACACGGCTAAGAAAGATCTCCAGGATATTACTAGAAAATTGATTTCTGTTACAGCATCCCTTGCTGCGCTCCAGCACGCTCAAAGCAAGTTAACTAAAACCGACTCTACCATCTTATCTGAGAACTTCTTGGCTGCTAAAACCTTCGCTAATAAGCAAGATATTCTCCGCAAATCGGGTATAAAGGTTTATGCTGTACGCCTTGATGATTCAGTAGAATTTGAATTCAAAACCAAAAACCTAGATTTGATCTAAGTTTTTCGCGTTTATTGTTTATTATTGCACCTCTGATTTGTTCAAATCGCTAGTCTTTAACATCTAGCCCCCTCCAATCTATAAATCTTCACAAATATGCAGCTTCAGGATTCTACAATAATTATATGAAGACCAAAGGGATAAGTGTGCCAAAATATTTATTTATTAAAAATTTCAGCTAACTTCCAGCAAATTTTCGGGGTTTTATCAGCCTCTTCCTGCTGATTATATTCTTTTGCAGAAGTAACCGGAGCCAAGGTAGTATTAGTACCATCAATAAAACATAACGGCGGAAACAATACACACCACCAATTTTGCCCAGCAGCTTCTCCTAAAAGAATGCGAACAGCTTGATACTCTCCCGCAGGTAATACTAAGCTGCCGTAGGAACGCACAGGAAATTCAAAGCTACCGATTTGTATCGCCACTGGATAATCAACGCCATTTTCAGCTAAAATTTTTTTTGACACTAGCACAAGTTCGTCTTGGCGGTTAGCTATAATGTTTTTTGCAGCATGGGCGTCAGCAACATCTTTGACATGCGGAGTTAAATAGGCAATGACTGCATCACGAACCTTTAATTTAAGCTGTTGATCTTGCACGCTATCACTATTAGCCAAAATATGTAGTCTAACATAATCACCGCTATTTGGCGTCACTGATACTCCGTGTTCCTCCTGATAGAGAAGCACACTCCATCCGCCAGCAATAAAACAAATTGTTACGATTATCAATATTCGCTTGCGCCAAAAAGGTAACATTCTCTCCATTTTTCTGCCTCCCAAGTAAATCATATAAACTCTATATATATTTGCGCATATGGCCTAATGCGGCCTTTTCCAATCGCGATACCTGCGCCTGGGAAATACCTATTTCATCAGCAACTTCCATCTGCGTTTTACCCTCAAAAAACCTAAGAGTAAGTATATGTTTCTCGCGTTCACTCAATTTGCGCAGAGCTTCTTTAATAGCCACGCCTTCAAGCCAACTCAAATCCAAATTTTTATCATCACTGATTTGATCCATTACAAAAATGGGGTCCCCGCCATCATGATAAATAGGTTCAAATAAAGATATAGGCTCTTGGATTGCATCAAGGGCAAATATTATTTCTTCTCTTGGCACCTTAAGTTCATCGGCAATTTCATTAATTGACGGTTCTCGCGAAAATCGGCTGACTAACGAATCTCGTACTTGCAATGCTTTATAGGCAACATCACGCATCGAACGGCTTACCCTGATGGGGTTATTATCTCGTAAATAACGCCGAATTTCTCCAATAATCATCGGTACTGCATAAGTGGAAAATTTTACATTTTGACCTAAATCGAAGTTGTCAATGGCTTTCATTAACCCAATACAGCCAACCTGAAATAAGTCATCAACATATTCTCCCCGATTGTTAAAACGTTGAATTACACTAAGCACTAATCGGAGATTGCTATAAATCAGCTGTTCCCGGGCGGCTCTTTCACCCCCCTGCATTACCACGAACAACTCACGCATTTTAGTGGCAGAAAGCACCGGGAGCTTTGCTGTATTCACACCACATATTTCGACTTTATTGACAATCACGTTATTACCTCCCCAGTTTTTCTAAGCTACTAAAATTACTTACCCCACACAAGCATTATTGCCACGGGCTGACGGTTTTATACTTTGCTGCGCAAGCGAAGGTTGCCGTTTTTCAAAAAAGATTAAAAAAATCTCTATTGCGGCCCTTTAATCTTCATCCCCAAAATAGTAATGCTATAGTCCACAATACCTTTAACCCTTTGTGTACTTTGTGGTAACAATCCTTCAAATAGGCTTGATTTTGGGCTATGATGGATAAGTCTGTTGAACCACAAAGAGCGCAAAGGGGTACGAAAGTGGGGAGCTTTACTTTTGGCATTGCCCCAAAAGTAACAAAAGGTCTAGGCCCCAAGCCTCCAAAAGCTGAAAAGCCGGGCAATATTCCTAAAATCCGTAAACTCGCTACGCTCAAACAGTACGGATTTCTTAACGGAATACCGCCCGGCTTTGTTACGAGTTACGAGGGTTACTGAGGTACCCACCCCGGCACCATAACCAGGGATTTTTAATAGCCCCCAGCACACGCTAGGGGCTAACTATATACCACAAAACAAAAAGCGCATCCCGACGGATGCGTTTTTTGCGATTAATTTATAAAACTTTTCACTGTCCAGTTATTAGAACCTTACTCCATGCGAGATATCTCTTTTCGCAGCCTTTTTATTATTCTCTTTTCCAGCCTTGATATGTAAGACTGAGATATTCCCAGCATATCGGCTACTTCTTTTTGTGTGCGTTCATTACCGTCATCATTAAGACCAAAGCGCAGCTCCATAATTCTTTGTTCCCGCCCTGACAACTTGCTCATGGCTGTATATAGCAGTGTTTTGTCAACCTCTTCTTCCACTGACTTATAAATGATATCATTATCTGTACCCAACACATCCGAAAGTAACAGTTCATTACCATCCCAATCAATATTTAACGGTTCATCAAAGGATACCTCCGCCCGGGTTTTACTGTTACGGCGCAAATACATTAAAATTTCATTTTCAATACACCGCGAAGCATACGTCGCTAATTTAATCTTTTTGATTGGGTCAAATGTGTTTACTGCTTTGATTAGGCCAATTGTGCCAATACTAACTAAATCTTCGACACTTACACCGGTGTTTTCAAATTTGCGAGCAATATAGACGACAAGCCGAAGATTACGTTCAATAAATATACTTCTGACAGATTTATCACCTTTTTGCAAACGGTTAAGCAAAAAAATCTCTTCATCCCCTGATAGAGGGGGCGGTAAAATTTCTGCGCTACCCACATAAAAGACTTCATCAGGCTTGAGCCAACCAATAGCCTGAAGCAATGATATGCATCTTAGCTTTATATACAATTTAATTATTGACCAGGTAATTTGCATGTATTTTCCTCCTTGATAATATTGATCTCGGTTATAAGCGCCGGATGTAAGAGCGCTTGACAATCACTATTTGTAGCAAAAGTACCAGCATAAATGCCAATAAGTACTTCGGAGGTATAAAACGACTCCTCCTTATGCATCACGGTAATACTATCTGGTCGAAAACCAAGTAACAGATTACAGCCGCCGATAGACTGGCAGGGTATAATCTCCACCCTAGCTAACCAAGCTGAATCCTGACATTTGTCAAGATTCGCTACCCAAGAATCCGGCTGATTAGTTGTTAAGAACGCTGCTACCTGGCTGCCTAGTAGTTGAATTGCCGACTGGAGGGACAAAAGTACTACCGGTTTGCGTCGAAGTAGCGAATAAAGGCCATTACCAGTATCCAGCATACCAGTAATCTCCTGTAACTGTCCGGCATACTCTATTCTTGTTTGATAATAAGTCTTATGTCGGTACATTCTGGCCAGAAGTCTTTTGACAACCAGCATGATGAGAACTATGGCTATAACACTGCCTACCGCTAAATCCCCCCAGGAGAGTTTAATAATATTGCTAGCTCTATCGGGTGCTGCTGTTTGAATGAAGTACAACCAGCCTAGCACTGCCCCACCCAAGATGAACGATACAATAAAAAAAATGCCTGTAAGTATTACTGTCATTTTTACTGACTTATAGCCAAAAGCCAATAAAATAATCACCACAGACGCCAATAACTTTCCGGGAATACTATAAAGCATAGCCATTTCCGGAAAGATACCAACTAATGTATATACGCCTCCCGCTACAGCCGCCATTAACAAGCGTTTCCAGCAAAAAGAAATGCCTGCCGCATAAGCTGTTACTACTAAAATGATGCTATTCATAATAAAATTGATCAACAATACTACATCAGCATATATGGTCACTAGTCATACCTTTCCAAATAGAAATTTATACCATAAAGTCACTTAATACATAAGACTATATGCTTTGAATAAAATCGTTATTCCAATTATACTAAGTATCTCTCTAAAATAATGTAATTTTTTGCCATATATATTATTTCAAAAATAGACAAAAACCCGGCTCACAATGAGCCGGGCTTTATAGTATAGTCCTTCTTATTTTTTTCTACCGCCGCATCCAAGCTGGGATATCTAAATCCCGCCCTTTAAACGGTTCAATAACTGGAGCTTCCCCTTTACCTGCACTTGCTTTTAATGGCAACGGGTCAAAACCAGTAGCAATGACAGTTACCCGGACTTGGTCTTCAAATGATTCATCAATGGTAGCTCCAAATATAATCGTAGCTTCCGGATCAGCCGCTTTAGCAATAATATCAGCCGCTTCATTAACTTCAAACAGGGTAGTATTAGGACCGCCAGTAAAGTTAAGTAATACGCCTTTAGCACCATCAATTGACATTTCTAAGAGCGGACTCTTAACTGCCGCTTCAACAGCTACAACTGCCCGGTTATCCCCTGTACCAAAACCAATACCCATAAGTGCTGAACCAGCGTCGCTCATAATAGTCTTAACATCAGCGAAATCCAGATTTATCAGTGCTGGTACGGCAATGAGATCAGAAATCCCCTGCACGCCCTGACGGAGTACATCATCGACAATCTTGAAAGCATCCATGATCGGAGTACGTTTATCCACAACTTGCAATAAACGATCATTAGGAATAGTAATCAAAGTATCTACTTTCTCTTTAAGCTTAGCAATACCCCGTTCGGCTTGAAGCTGACGCTTACGTCCCTCAAAAGAAAAAGGTTTAGTAACAACCCCAACAGTTAACGCTCCCACTTCTCTGGCACATTCAGCGACTATCGGTGCCGCGCCGGTGCCAGTACCACCGCCCATACCAGCTGTGATAAACACCATGTCCGATCCTTTAAGAACCTTAATTATGTCGTCTCGGCTTTCTTGAGCAGCCTTTTCACCAATATCGGGATTAGCACCTGCCCCCAAACCTTTAGTCAATTTCTCGCCAATCTGAATACGATAGTTAGCCTCAGAGCCAATTAACGCCTGCGCATCTGTATTTACAGTGATAAATTCTACTCCCTGCAGGCCAGCACCAATCATGCGATTGACCGCATTATTACCACCACCGCCCACACCAATAACTTTTATCGAAGCAAACTGATCTAAGTCCATGTCAAATTCCAACATTACTAAGTTTTCCTCCTTACCATCTATCAAAATTTCAATAGTTTTTTAGCTTTATCAATAAAAACATTCCAGGCGTTGCCGCCTCCTGTCACTGGTTCACTTGCTGAAATTTTGGCACCATACCTTATAATACCATAACACACAGTATTAGCTGGATGTGCATATTCATCAGCCAACTGCACTGGCTTAACCGTTTCGGTATGTATCTGAAAAACTTTGGCTATGCAGGAGACCATACTAGGCATTGTCCCTAGGCCGCCAGTCAAATAAATACATTCCAGATTTTGTCCACTTACAGATAGATGCTTGTCTAAAAGCGGCTTAACAGAATCATACAATATAGCACCAATTTCATCTACTCTACTTTCAATAATATCATATAAAAAGTCAAAAGAAATATGCTTATCTGTAGTTCCATAGTCGTTACAGTCTAATACTACTCCCTGATTGCGCAAATCAGGTGACAAACGGGAATAATATCGCTTAATTTCTTCAGCATGGGCTCGGTTAACACTTATTCCTTGCATCAAGTCACTGGTTATATAATCACCGCCCAAAGGTAAAGAGGCTGAAAAACAAAGCTTGCCACCAACATAAATAACAAAATCGGCAGTACCTGCGCCAATATCCATAAAAACAAAGTTATTCGGGCGATTTAAGATCTCTGTCTTCATAGTTTCGGCTGCCACAATACCACTGGCAACAATACCATTTAGGTTAAGCCCATTATTGGCAAGCGCCTGGGTAAGTCCTTGCAAAATTACCTTGGGTGCCGATATTAAGTGAGCTTCTACCTCAAGGGCTGCACCTGGTTTGGCGATAGATTCTTTAGCTGAAAACACATGTAAATTTTCATAGTCACTATCAGCAACTGCAAATATAGCGGCTTTACATGCGCGTTCAACATCTTGCGAAGTCGCTGCTGCCGGAGTTGTCGGTGCAATGCTGCCAATACTATTTTGCATAACAAGTGATGAACCGCTAATGCCTAAATATACAGAACCTGTCGCTTGGCTGTCAACCGCCATAATAACACAATCTACCGCCTGTCTTATAGAATGAGTCAAAGCGTTAATATCAGTAATAACTCCTCTTTCATAGCCTGCTGTCGGAGCAGCACCACTACCTAAAATTGCTACACTGCCATCAGCTTGCAAGCTTCCAGCAAACACTTTGATCATACCTGTGCCAACATCAATAGCTAATATAGTTTTTTTATTCATAACTCCCTCGCAGCACAGTATTATGGTTCTTTCAAATACTTTCAACAAAAATGGCATTTTCCCTTTTTTTTAACCGGAAAATCTGTTTTTTTTTGAATGTGTAACTAAGAAAAACTCCAAAGCCGCAATGATACTAGGACGGCTTTGGAGCTACCACCTTACTTCTTTAAAAAATATCGACGAATTATTGCTAAATTTTGGAATACTCGTAAACCAAAAGCTAACATGGCTACATAATATAAATCGATCCCTAGACGGTCCCCAATATATACTAAGCCCGCCGCCAATAAGGCATTTGTAAAAAAACCTGTTATAAATATCGTATTATCAAATTTTTCTTCTATGCCTGCTCGTAGTCCTCCAAACACGGAGTCAAGTGATGCCAGTAATGCCACTGACATAAATTTAGCATACTCCACAGGCACTGTAATCGGAAAAGATATGCCAATAAGTAGCCCTATAATAAGTCCAGCAATCGGCAATGCCATACTAACGACCACCTTCCTGAGACGGCTTGGCGAATTCAAAGCGAAAAGTGCCCTTAAATGCCGGAACGTTTACTACCTCTTGCGTTTTAATGGTTACCTGAATACCCCAAAACTGTAAGGTTTCAATTACACCGCCACGCATTTTTAGTGCATTCTCTAATGTTGTTGGCTCGCCAATGACACGAACTTCATACGGTGGCGAATAGCGGGCGTTATTGACTGATAACGTTGGCCCAGCACAACGAATTTCGGAACTGGCAATAAGCCGTTGTTCGTTAATCGATATGGCTTCCGCACCTGCTGCCCATAATTCATTAATTACTTTAAGAATATCATCATCATGAATTAGATATAAATTAGGGTTTTCCCCTGGTTTTGACGGACGTTTACTATCATCAATTGTTACTATAATACCAGGACCTTCAACAGCGACCACACCGGCCCCCATCTTTATCCTCTCAAATTCCTTCGATGCGGCTTCGACACCGGAGGTACGCTTTAGTTCCTGAATTTGGTTAACTAATGCGTCCCGCTCTTTTTCGGTCTGACTTAGGCGTTGGGATAAGTCCTCAACCCTTTGATAGGGAATACTTGACTTAATGTCTTGGGTAGTACGGAATTGTACTGCCAGCATAATGCCCAACACTACGCAGACCAGAGCAATGGCAAGTTGCCCTTGCTTGATGGGTAACAAAATATCGTCTCCTTTCAAAATTAAACCCTACTTATTAAGTATTTTAATAATGGGGGAAGTATAGTTAAGATCCACATACTCGACAGTCAATTTTTTTGTAGCTATTTCCTGTAGAATTTCACCTGTCAGTTTCGCCTTTTCCATGAGACGCTGATTGTCACCAATTCGAATGCATACTGAATTGGTAGTATAAACAAGAAGTTCATTCGGTGATTTAATGTTAACTTCTGATAATTGGTTTAAAGACTCCTCATCCAGTCCGGATAAATATGTTAAGACATTAGAAAGTCCTGAATTATTTATCTGATCGCCAACATAAACATTACCCAGCCGAACACCTGTAATAACAGGCACTTTTACCTGTTTTAGGTTTTTCAATGCAACCATTACTATACCTTGTCGATCAATTTCTACAAAACCATACTGACTGGCAACAAAGGCTAACGGCTGGCGTTCCTTGATATGAATAGTAATAGTAGCTGGAAAGCTTCTCTCAACCTGAACTGTGTCCACACGCAAATCATTCGTTAGCCGTTCGCTTATTTCTGCTGGTTTTAGTCTAAATATATTTATTTGTTCTGGAACTTCGGCTATCCGCAGCACTTCTTCAACAGTTACATATTTATTGCCTTCAACCACTACTGTCCCAACAGTAAAATAGGGGGATTTAATAAATAAAAAAATAGCTATTAGTACTATCAACGCTGCCAGCCACAACGCCAATATAGAAGCGCGCCGTTTTCTAGCTGCTCTCAAGCGTTCTGCGGTCTGCATGCAATCACTCCTGTAGACATCTTCTGCAAGTAATTATACAACGTATTGTCCACTAAATAAATAAAAAAATGAGCAGCAAATACTGCCCAATTTTTTCTAATCAATCACCATCAGCAGCATTTGCTCACATAAATCGGCAAAACTTATACCAATAGCAGCAGCAGCTTTGGGTACTAAGCTAGTAGCTGTCATACCTGGAATTGTGTTTATTTCCAAAACATAAGGCTGATTATCATCACTGAGCATAACATCAACTCGACCAATTCCTCGGCATCCCAATAACTTATATGCCTCAAGCGCTATATGCTGGATGTGATCCGCAACTGTGGCTTCTAACCTAGCTGGGACTATATACTCGGTCGCACCCTTAGTGTATTTAGATGTATAATCATATCGTCCTGATTGGGGCACTATTTCGATAATAGGCAGTGCTTTCGGCTCTTCATTACCAAGTATCGAAACCGTCAATTCTTTACCTTTTATAAATTCTTCGACCACTATATGACCACTATACTTAAAAGCCTCTGTTATAGCAGATTCCATGTCTGCAATATCTTCCACAATGCTCACACCAATACTGGATCCCTGCGCAGCCGCCTTTACGACAACAGGTACGCCAAATACTTCTTGAATCTCTTGTAGCACCATGTCAAGGTCAACATCGCGTTTATTATATAACCTGGACTGTGGAGTCGGTATTTTGCCTGACATAAACAGCCGTTTGCTTACGGCCTTATCCATTGCCATCGCACTAGCCAATACGCCTGAGCCGGTATACGGTATACCTAACATTTCCAGTGTGCCTTGCAATAAGCCATCTTCGCCATAAAGACCATGAATGGCATTAAATACTACCTCGATCTTCTCTTGTTCTAGTTGTTCGATGAAGTGTCGGGGGACAAGGTCTATGCCAACGGCATGATACCCTTTTTCTTTTAGCGCTGTTAGAATGGCTCGCCCCGTATTCAGTGACACTTCCCTTTCTGCAGACGGTCCACCCATAACAACTGCAATTTTTTTATTTTTCATAAAAAATCCCCCTTTATCTCCCTTACACCTTTACAATATTTGCTCCTAATGCTTGCAATTTTTTATCTATACTTTCATAACCGCGTTCAATGTGATATACCTGCTCAATTTCAGAGGTTCCTTCTGCTGCTAGAGCGGCTAATACCAGCGCACTGCCAGCCCGCAAGTCTGGTGCAGCCACAATGGCACCAGTCAATTTTGACACCCCGCGAATAATAGCGGTTCGGCCTTCAACCCTAATTTTAGCTCCCATACGAGTAAGTTCATCAACATGCTTAAACCGATTTTCAAAAATAGTCTCCGTGATAATACTAGTACCTTTAGCAATGGTAACCAACGACAACATCGGTGCTTGCAAATCGGTAGGAAAACCAGGATATGGCAGCGTCTTTATATCAACGCCCCTAAGTTCGCCTGCTTTTATCCTAATATAATCCTTACCAGTTACTATTTTCGCCCCAATATCCTGAAGTTTATCAGTGACTGAGAATAAATATTCAGGCACTATATTCTCAACTACAATATCACCACATGTAATAACGCCTGCTGTCAAAAAAGTACCTGCCTCAATTCTATCACACATTACTGTATGTTCTGCCGGAACTAGACGGGGTACGCCGTCAACTCTAATCGTATCAGTGCCTGCACCATTGATCCTTGCACCCATCTTATTTAAGATAGCCTGTAAATCAACGATTTCAGGTTCACGCGCTGCATTGCGGATAATCGTAGTACCCTTGGCCAGTGCGGCAGCCATCATTGCATTTTCTGTAGCACCAACACTGGGAAAATCAAAATTCACTTCACCACCGGTTAACTCTGTCGCTTCGGCCTCAATAAATCCGAAACTTTCAACAACAATTGCACCGATTTTCTCTAATGCTTTGATATGTAGATTAATTGGCCTAGGACCGATAGCACAACCACCTGGATAAGATAGTCTGACTTTGCGAAACCTTCCCAAAAGCGGCCCCATCAAAAATACCGAAGCCCGCATTTCCCGCATTAAATGTTCAGGTATTTCAGCCTTACTCACATTGCTAGTATCTATCAGCATGGTATGACCTTGCCGGCGTATCTTAGCGCCAAGCAGTGTCAAAATATCCTGCATGGCTTGGATATCGCGTAAATACGGAACATCATGAATAACGCTGATACCAGAACACAGCAGCGTTGCTGCCATAATTGGCAATGTAGCATTTTTTGCTCCGCTTATCCGGACATTGCCACATAGTTGTACTTCTCCTTTGACGATAAATTTCTCCATCGTCTTCCCTCCCAGAAAAGTACAATCACCCTTCACGCTTATCTTATCTAATCTAATCTTGAGCTGACTACATATTATTCGCTTGCGTAAGTTTTTCTACCAGTTCTTCCCCTACCTGATAAATACTGCCAGCTCCCATAGTCATCACTAAATCGCCTGGCTCAACAATTTCACTCAAATAACGCGCAATCTTGTCTTTGTCTGGTATATAAGTTACGCGCTGATTGGTTTGTTGTTCAATTTCATCCTTAATCGTTTCCCCACTAACTCCGGGAATAGGTTCTTCACCAGCTGAGTAAACATCGGTAAGAATTAACAAATCAGCATGTGAAAATGCTGTGCCAAACTCTTTTCGCAAAAAGTTCGTACGGGTATATCGATGCGGTTGGAAAACACAAATTAGCCGCTTAGGCTCTGTTTGGCGTGCACCTAGCAATGTAGTGCTAATTTCAGTGGGATGATGGGCATAATCATCCACTACCCATACGCCATTAACCCGTCCTTTTGTCTGAAACCGACGTTTTGCTCCCTGAAACAGGCCGAGACCTTCGACAATTTGCGCAAAAGTTAATCCTGCATGAATGCCTACAGCCACCGCTGCTAACGCATTAGACACATTATGCATTCCTGGCACACAGATTTTAACGGTGCCTAACAGGTTGCCCTGATGGTATACATCGAAGACTGAAATTGGACCGTCGGACTTTATATTGCGGGCGGTAACATCTGCTTCATGCTCAAGCGCATAAGATACATAGCTTCTTTCAAGCGTAGTTGCCATATTCCTTACATAAGAATTGTCAAAGCATAGAATAGCTAACCCCTCTGCGGGCGCAAGCTTATGTAAGAATTCATTAAAGGTACGCAATATATTATCCATAGTTTTGTAGTAATCCATATGATCGTTTTCAATGTTGGTTACAATGGCAATCTGTGGTGAAAATTTCAAAAAAGAGCCATCACTTTCATCAGCTTCTGCCACCAAATATGGACCATGACCAAGTTTTGCGCTACCGCCTATTGATTCTAATTCACCACCAATGACAATGGTCGGATCTGTACCTGCCCTTTCTAGCATAAGGGCAATCATGGAAGTCGTAGTAGTCTTGCCATGAGCACCAGCCACAGCTATTCCCTGCCGTTTAGACATTAAGAATGCCAGGACGTCAGCTCGGTGATATACAGGTATTCCCTTGTCGTGAGCAGCCTTTACTTCTGGATTAGTCACAGGGATTGCGGTAGAAACAACTACAGCTTGCGTATCACCGATATTTTCATAACTGTGGCCAATATGTACCATCGCACCAGACTGCGCGAGCTTGGTGGTAACGGCTGATTGCTGAGCATCAGAACCAGACACAGTGTACCCCATCTCCAGCAGCACTTTCGCAATAGAGCTCATGCCTGAGCCACCAATACCAACAAAATGAATTCTTTTTAGATTATCTAACAACAATATTTCTCCCCTTTCTTGCGCACCAGTAACTCTGGTGCCTATAGCTGCAGAAAGAGTTATTCCCTAGCCTATCTAGCTGCCGCGTTGGCATATCATAGTGTATGCACTGCCAGCACCTGATGTTACCTTATTATTGAGATTAAGGTTTTTTCAGACTAAGCGCCAACCGGGCAATTGTTTCTGCCGCTTGCGGGCACCCTAACTCTTTACTTTTTTTAGCCATACTTGAAAGAACTTCCGGATTATCTAGTAGCCTCTTAATAGCTTCTATTAGTTTACTATCTGTCAGTTCTTTGTCGACAATTACTACTGCTGCCCCCTGCTTTTCTAATGCTCTGGCATTAAACTCTTGATGGTTTTCTGCAGCATAGGGGTATGGTATAAGAATTGCTGGAATGCCGCGTGCAGTTAATTCAGCCAAACCGACTGCTCCTGCTCGGAAAATAGCTAAATCAGCAACCGCTAACGCTAGCGGCATATTATATAAATATGGTTTGATGATAATATTACCAGCACTAGACAGCTCTATACCAGATTGCTTATTATTGCCAACTATGCTATTATACTCGCTTTGTCCTGTCACATGCAATATTTGAATACGTGGATTACCGCCAAAATACTTGTACACACCTGACATCGCTTTATTAATACTACGAGCCCCACGGCTTCCTCCAACTACCAAAACAGTAAGTTTATTGGGAGCAAGACCGAGTTCAGCCAAACCTTTTTCCCGTGTAGCTGACATAACCTCTGATCTGATCGGATTACCAGTAACTACAATCTGTTCAGACCGGCATTTAGTAAAATAGCCTGCAGCGTCCTGATAGCCTACGGCAATTTTATCGACAAACCGTGATAAAATTTTATTTGTTATGCCAGGTATAACATTTTGCTCCTGAATAATGGTTGGTATTTTTAGCAGGCTGGCAGCCAAAAGGACCGGACCACATACATAACCACCAGTACCAATAACAACATCAGGCCGAAATTTTTTAATAATGCGGGAAGAATGCCAAACGCTGCCTACCGTAGTAAAGAGTGTTCGGACATTCTGCCAGGATAACCGTCGTTCTAACCCGCGTACTTCGATAGTAGCAAATGCAAAGCCTTCTTTCGGAATAATATCTGCTTCCAACCCATGTTTTGTTCCTACAAATAGTATATCGCAGTTATCGGCTAACTTGGCTACCTCTCTAGCGATAGTAATGGCGGGGTAGATGTGCCCACCTGTTCCCCCGCCAGAAATAATGATTCGCATATATATTGCCCCCTACATTCATTTCAAGCTGACATACCGGGAAATATTAAGAAGTATACCCACCGCTGCCAACGTAAAAATCAAAGCTGAACCACCGAAGCTAATGAAGGGCAATGGGATACCTGTTACCGGCATTGAGGCAGTAACTACTGCAATGTTCATAAGCGCCTGCAATACAATCATACTGGTTATACCTCCAGCCAGCAGGCTGCCATATATATCTGGCGCTGATATAGCTATTTTAAATCCTCTCCAGGCAAATAGAAAAAATAGTATTACAACAGTGGCTGTACCAATAAAGCCAAGCTCCTCACCCAAAATCGCAAAGATAAAGTCGGTATGCGGTTCAGGTAAATACAAGAACTTTTCCCGGCTACGCCCCAAACCAACACCGAACAGCCCCCCAGAGCCGATCGCGTATAAGGACTGAATGATATGATAGCCACTATTTAATGGATCAGCCCACGGATCACTAAAGGCTAATAAACGCTTTAATCGATAGGGCTCAGCAATAATAGCCGTTATTATGCCTACAATGCCAACAGCACCTAGTGATCCTAAATGTGACAACTTAGCACCTGCGGCAAATAATAAAATAAAAACTGTGCCACTAATAACAAGTGCTGTCCCTAAATCAGGCTCTTTTAAAATTAATCCAAATACCACTACTAACATCAACAACTGAGGAATAATTCCTTTAACGAAATTACCGATTTTATCTTGCGACCTTGCGAGACTATTGGCAGTAAAAAGTACCATGCTTAATTTCGCAATTTCTGACGGTTGCAGGTAGAGTGAACCAAACCCCAGCCATCGCCGGGCACCGTTGACTACCTTTCCCAAACCAGGAATAAGAACTAAGATCAATAAAAGTAAGGTGATTATCATAATTGGTTTGGCTAGTTTGCGCCACGCATGATAATCAATGTTCATCGTAAGCAACATAGTCAGTATTCCCACTGCTGCCCATATCATCTGGCGTTTTAAAAAATAGTAGCTGTCATTATAGTTTACATATGCAGAAACAGCACTGGAACTATAAACCATTACTATCCCGAAACCCAACAAGCCAATAATGGCAAAAAAAATGACATAATCGGGCGACTTAGGTCTGACTCCCATCTTGCTCCCTCCTTACCCTAATCGGCACACCAAATTCTTAAATGCCTTCCCCCGTTCCTCGTAATTATTGAACATATCATAACTAGCACAAGCAGGCGACAATACTACTACTTGTGGTGGTTGCGCCAACTTGTGCGCCAGCGTTACTGCCTCGCCAAACGTGGCTACCTTATGAATATTTTTCACACCCTGCTGAGCCGCCGCCTCTACAAAACGCTGCTTGGCTTCTCCTAGCAGTATCATATGATCCACGCGTTCTTTCGCCAGTTTCATGAATTCGGTTAAATCTGTATTCTTATCCCGTCCACCGGCAATTAGAATAATACGACCTTCAAAAGCCTCCAGGGCTTTTATCGATGATTCAGGATTAGTGGCTTTAGAATCATTATAATACTCTACACCAGCAATTTCAGCCACAGGCTCCATTCGGTGTTCCACACCGGAAAATGTTTTAAGAACTTCTGTTATTGCGTCAGGCCGAACACCAACAATATAAGCAACCGCACAAGCAGCTAAGGCATTTTCCACATTGTGGCCGCCTTTTATTTTAATATCATTAACAGCGCAAATATCAGTCTTCTTACCATCCAGGTTTAGTCTGATCTTGCCATTTTCAACATAAATACCCTCATCAAGAAGCTGCTGACGGCTAAAATATACTACTTTCCCCGATGCCCGCTTAGCCATACCTCGTACAGCTATATCATCATAGTTCAAAACTAAGTAATCACTAGCTTGTTGTCTGCTAAATACTTGCTCTTTCATTTGCTGATAAACTTCCATAGTACGATGCCGATCTAAATGATCAGGAGTCAAATTCAAAATGACAGCAATGCGCGGACGAAAACGAGTAACACCCTCCAGTTGAAAGCTCGATATCTCAGCCACAACAAAGCCATCAGACTTAACCTCAAGAGCTTGTTCAGACAACGCAGCGCCAATATTACCCCCTACACCAATTTGTCGCCCGGTAGTTTTAAGCATTTCACCAACCATTGTTGTTGTTGTTGTTTTTCCATTAGTGCCAGTAATTGCAATCATCGGTGCCTCACTCAGGCGATAAGCCACCTCAACTTCGCTTATAACACTAATACCCCGCTTTCGTGCAGCACTAACAAGCGGAATATAAATAGAGATACCTGGCGACACCACAAGATAGTCTATGCCCTCAAGTAGTTCCTCATTCTGGTTTCCTAATGCCAAGCCGACACCAGAGGCTTGTAATTCAGTAAAATCTTGTTCAAATTGTTCAATAGGCTTAGCATCGCTCACAACAACACTTGCGCCTAACTGTTGTAAAATCCGAGCTACGGAAATACCACTAATACCAGCGCCTAATACTACAATTTTTTTATTAGCGAATTCCGTTTGTCTAATCACTTTATATACCTCCAACCCGACTGACTGCTAAGACACTTAACGCTATGGCGGCAAACAGTGTACCTGCCAACCAAAATACTGTTACAACCTTTGTTTCCGACCACCCTGATAGTTCAAAATGATGATGAATAGGACTCATCTTAAATACTCGTTTACCAGTTGATTTAAACGAAATGACTTGGATAATGACAGACAGTGCTTCAATAACAAATACACCACCAACGATAACAAGTAAGAATTCAGTTTTAGTCAATACCGCCACTGCGGCCAGCGCCCCGCCCAAAGCCAGGGAACCGGTATCACCCATAAATACTTTGGCTGGATGAGCATTGTAACGTAAAAATCCAAGACATGAACCAGCTAAAGCTACGCAAAAAATCGCTAAGTACGGTTTACCAAAATATAAAGCGATTGCCGTGTACGCTAGCGCGGCAACCGTTGTCGTACCGGCGGCCAAACCATCAAGCCCATCGGTAAGATTAACCGCATTCGTCGTTCCGACAAGGACAAGAAAAATTAATATATAGTATAAGACCCCAAAATCAACACTTGCACCTAATATCGGTATCCATATATCTGTACCACGCCCAAAATAAATACTGGCAATATAAGATAAGGCTAGTGCCATAATTATCTGCCCTAGTAACTTTTGCCGAGCTTTCAGGCCTAGTGAGCGTTTGAGTACTACTTTAATAAAATCATCTAAAAAGCCAATTAGACCATGCCCCAAGGTAACAAATAGAGCTAATAGTACTTCTGGATTGCTGCCCGCAAATACCAAACTAGGAATAACTAATGCCAACAAAATCAGTACCCCGCCCATAGTGGGAGTACCAGCCTTGGCATAATGACTCTCAGGCCCCTCTTCTCTGATGCTTTGCCCAAATTTAAGCCGCTTCAGCATGGGAATAAAGAACGGCCCAGCTGCTAGGGCAATGACAAATGCCATAGCAGCTGCATACAACAAATCTTGCATGATAACCTCCTAAAAATATACACCTACCTGCGCCTGCGAACTTCTTTACTGCGGAGTATATAGACTAGATGTCTTTAAATGTTTCGAGCATAGTTTCCATTTTCATGCCACGGGAGCCTTTGAGCAAAATATAATCTCCTGGCTTTACCAGCTTGCCTAGTGCTTCAATCGCCTCACTATGTCCTGTAAAGGCTAGCGTAGTTTTTACACCCTGTTCACTGGCGGCGGCAGCAATATGCTTTGCAAGGGCACCAACCGCTATAAGAATATCTACCCCTTGCTCTGCGGCTTGCCTGCCCACTCTCCGATGAGCCTCAACTGCGGCATCTCCTAGCTCTAACATATCGCCTAACACGGCAATTTTGCGGCCTTTACTGATATTAGCTAAGGTAGTAAGCGCCGCTGCCATTGATAAGGGACTGGCATTATAAACATCATTGATAACCGTGTACTGACTATACCTTTTTATTTCAAGCCGCATAGCACCAGTAACAAAACTACCAATTCCTTTTTGTATTTCATTTGGCTTTAAACCCAGCTCCCAGCCTACAGCAATAGCCGCAAGCGCATTATAAACATTATGTATGCCAACCGCTGGCAATGTGACGGGAAATGAGCCGCGGGCACTACAGCACTCAAAAGCAGTAATCAATTCACCATTTTCCCCGGTAGTTATGTTCTCAGCTCGAACAAACGCAGCTGGGGTTAAACCATAAAATACAACTCGGCCTTGGGTCTTAAGCTGCATGTCCCGTACATGCTGATCATCAGCATTGAGTATCACTACATCATCATGACCAATTGCCTCAACAAGCTCGGCTTTGGCAGCTGTAATGTTTTCAATTGAGCCGAGAATTTCCATATGGGTTTCGCCCACATTTGTCACTACGCCTACTGTAGGCAATGCAATTTTAGTCAAACCACGTATTTCCCCAATAGCCCGCATGCCCATTTCAACAACAGCAACCTCATGACTTGCATCAAGCTTTAGCAGTGTCAGCGATAAACCTATTTCATTATTAAAATTAGCTTCCGTTTTAAGCACTTTGAACCTGCTAGATAGTACAGCTGCAAGCATGTCTTTAGTAGTTGTTTTACCATTAGATCCGGTCACAGCAATCACCGGAATATGGTACCGCTGACGATGAAACCGAGCCAACTCCTGCAACGCCGTCAGGGTATTTATTACCTGGATTACCGTGACATGCTCAGGCACAACTACCGCCTTACTGACAATTAGACCTGTTGCTCCGTTAGCTACAGCTTGAGCGGCAAATTCATTACCATCAAAATGTTCACCCACCAAAGCAACAAATAAATTACCATCCTGAATGCTCCTGGTGTCGGTAGAAACACCCTGAAACAGCTTGTTGCCGCCAGCATTAATCAATCGACCACCAGTAGCCTTAAGCACTTCTGTCAAACTAAAATCAGCCATTCTTACTCATCTCCTTGATGACTTCACGCGCTACCTGCCTGTCATCAAAATCAATTGTTTTATCTTGCAAAATTTGATAGGTTTCATGCCCATATCTTTTTCCACTTTTATCTGCACATAAGGCCGCTTTGATCCCCACTTCTACGTCTGTCAGTATCTTTTCCGGGTCTTCACTACGCGGATTATCCGATGTAGCAAGTACAATATCAGCATACTGCACCGCAAGTTTCCCCATAATCGGTCTTTTTGTGCGGTCACGATCACCACCACAACCAAAAACTACAATAATTCTTCCTTGAGCAAACTGTTTTGCCGTTTTTAGCACATTTTCCAAGCCATCAGGCGTATGGGCATAATCCACAATCACCGTAAATGGCTGCCCTGCCTGCACTAATTCAAACCGTCCTGGTACACTGGTGAAATTCTCCAGAGCCTGTTTGATAACCTCAGGATTAACCCCTTCTGCCAAAGCAGCCCCCACCGCCGCCAAAACATTATACACATTAAACATACCTGTAATGGCAAGCCTAAGCTCCATGGTACCAAAAGGACCTTTGACCTGGAAACTAGAACCAGTTTCTCTAACATTAACATTGTCAGCTGTCAAACTTCCAGCATTCTTAACTGCATAACTGATTACTGGACAAGCCGCATTCTGCGCCATAATAGTCCCTGCACTATCATCAAAATTAATGACTGCTGTTTTGCCTGTTTTCATATTGGTAGGTTTGTTCAAACCGCGGAACAATTCAGCCTTAGCATCAATATAATTCTCAAAAGTCTGATGAAAATCCAAGTGATCCTGTGTCATATTAGTAAAAATACCAACATCAAATTCACAACCCGCCACCCGATTAAGCGCTAACGCATGGGAAGAAGCCTCCATAATTACATACGCCATACCACTATTGAGCATTTCTGCCAACGTACTTTGCAGCTCGATAACATCAGGTGTAGTGTTTTTTATCGGTAGTGCCCTGTTATCAATAAGGGTCTGGATTGTTCCAATTAATCCGACTTTATGACCGGCTTTTCGTAAAATATCGCGAATCAAGTAAGTAGTTGTGGTTTTGCCATTTGTACCTGTTACACCAATCATCCGCAGCTTATGTCCCGGATACTCAAAAAAACAAGGTACAATAACCTGCATTGCCACCCGAGTGTCTTCAACCTTGATTATCGTAATCGTATCATCGGCTACGTCTGCCACATCTCTTTCTACTACCACAGCAACTGCACCACGCCGAACAGCCTCAACAATAAAGTCATGCCCATCAACATGAACACCGCTCAGGCAAAAGAACAACGTTCCTGGAACCACTTTGCGGGAGTCATGTGCCACTGATTCAATGGTTTGATCAAGCCTTCCCAAAATCGTAGCGTCTGATAATAATGCCGTTAGTTGTTTTAAATTCTTGGCCATACGAATTCCTCCTGCCCAAATATGAAAAATTCTCTAATCAATACCCTGTCGTATTATTTTTACCATTACTATCTATTTTAACGCTTATTCAAAATAGATAGCAATGGTTGTGCCAGATACTACTTTACTCCCTGCCAACGGGTCTTGTTTAATGGCTTGGCCGGTACCTACCGGCTTAATCGCAAGACCTATTTCAGCTAGTGCATCTGCTGCCTCCCGTAGTGTCCGTCCAGTTACGTCTGGAACAGTAACTTCACCGCTTGAATATCGTGGTGTCATTGTATATAGTAGCACACCCCCGCCGCTAGGTATACGGCTACCCGGTTTAGGAATTTGATCTGCAATCCTGTCGCCTGACTCCTCAATGCGTGGAATTAAGCCTACCTGCTCTAACTCCTTCATAGCTTCCGGAACACGCAGGTTTATGACACTAGGAACCAGTACGTGCGCTTGTTCAGTGCCTGTTGCGGCATTTGTCGCCACCTGTGGATTAATTTTCAGATACTGTAATACATCTTTCATTACTGCGCCAAACACCGGCGCGGCAATCTGACCACCATAGTATAGTCCAACAGGCTCATCTATAACCACTAACATGGCTACCTGGGGATTATCAGCAGGCGCAAACCCCATAAAAGATGCCACATATTTATCAGGCAAATATCCGCCTGCACCAACTTTTTGCGCAGTACCGGTCTTACCGGCAATCTTGAAACCCTCGATATATGCATTTCTGCCAGTTCCTTGTGATACTACTGACTCTAGTATTTCTTTGACTTGTTTTGCGATAGAAGGATCAAGTACCTGCCTAACAACATCAGTCTGAAAACCTCTAATTAATTGCCCTGATTTGTCCTTTACTTCTCTTACAATCTGCGGCCGCAATAGTTTACCATCATTAGCCACAGCGGCTGCTGCCGTAACCAATTGGATAGGAGTAACCGCAATACTTTGCCCAATAGACATTGTTGCGATATTAATAGGCGTTGCTTTAGCACGATCAATTGTTATGCCTTTTGCTTCTCCTGGCAAATCAACATTGGTGCGTTGCCCCAAACCGAAAGCATCAATATAGCGGTAAAACGACTCACGTCCTAATCGTAAACCTACAGTAACAAACCCGACATTACAAGAGTTCTGCACCACTTCGGTAAACGTCTGGCTGCCGTGCCCACCATGTTTCCAACAATGAATATTTCGGCCTTGTACCTCGACTTCTCCGGGATCAAAAAACTTCTCATCGGCCTTAATAATATGTTCAGCCATGACAGCTGATGTAGTAAGAATTTTAAAAGTAGAGCCAGGCTCATAGGCATTAGATATAGCTATATTTCGCCATAATTTAGGGGAAAACTCACTGAATTTATTAGGATTATAGTCAGGCCTGTTAGCCAAAGCCAAGATAGCGCCATCTCTTGGATCAATGGCAATAATAGTAACCGCTTTAGCCTGAGTTTCCTTCATAACACGGTCTAACTCACGTTCGACAATCTGTTGAATAACCAGGTCAAGAGTAAGATAGACATTATGTCCCTCAACCGGAGGCACAAAACGGTGAGAAGCATTCGGTATCTCCTGACCTCTGGCATCATACTCAATAACAATACTGCCTGAACGACCTTTTAGGTAACTGTCAAAGGTCATTTCTACTCCATCAAGGCCTTGGCTATCAATACCATTAAAGCCCAGAACATGCGCAGCTAAATTATCATAGGGATAATAACGTCGGTTCTCCTGAGTAAGTCCAATACCAGGAAGATTCAGTAATTGCACTTGGTGGCCAATTTCTGGTTCAATCTTGCGTTTAATCCAAGTAAATGCCTGACGTTTTTTTAATTTGTTTTTAAGATTGTTTTCATCTAACGCCAAAATAGCAGCCAGTTTGGCTGCTGTTTCTTCTGGGTTACGTATTTCGGCAGGTATTGCATAGACAGATTCAGTACTAACACTAACTGCGAGTTCCCGACCATTCCGGTCATAAATAATGCCCCGTTTGGCCTCCACTGGAATTTCGCGAATGCGTTGATCAATAGCATTTTCTGATAACCAGACGCTTTTGTAAAACTGGAGATATAGCAAGCGACCTATCAACCCCATCATAATTACCGATATAACAAGAAAAAGGAACGCCACCCTCTTTCTAATGGTAACATGCGAAACAGCTGCCACTTATTTATCTCCCCCATCATCCAGATTACCGCCCTTTACTCGCCTCCGCCTTGTTCACGTTGATTGCGCTCAATACTTTCTCAGTAATCCCGGCATTACCACCAAATGCTGTTGGCTGAGATTGATTGCTTTCAGGAATGACTGTAGTTGCATAATAAGCGTTATTAGGTACAACCATCCCTAAGTTTTTGGTAGCAAACTCTTCGATACGTTGTGGTGATTTAAGTTTAGCAATATCAAGACGTAAAAGTTCGTTTTCCTTTTCAATTTTTGCTGCTTGGCTTTTAATTTTCACCAGATCATAGCCTGCTTGAATAATGGTAGCACTCTGCATGGTTGTAACCGCCGCCATGATAGCAGCTAGGATTACTAGGATCAAACACTTCGCACGCAATCGTTTATCAGCTTTTCGTACAATTTTGAGCGTAGGTAAAGCGGTTTCTTGCTCGTAAACATGTATTTCTTGTTTTTTATGCACTAACATTATTATTGTTCCTCCTTACTATTTAGAACAATTCGTCACTATAACTTTTCTGCTAACCGCAACTTAGCACTACGGGCTCGTGGATTGTGTTCCAGCTCATCCACAGATGGCAGCGTCGGTTTTCTTAGAACCTTTACTTTGGGTTTGGTATTACACATACACACTGGTAATTGCGGTGGACAAATACATGTTTTAGCTAACTCTTGCAAAGTTTGCTTGGCAATCCGGTCTTCCAGCGAATGAAACGTTATTATCCCAATGCGTCCTCCTGGTTTTAACCTTTCCACCGCAGTAATAAAAGTGTCCCGCAAAATTCCCAGCTCGTTATTGACTTCAATTCGAATGGCTTGAAATGTTCGTTTGGCCGGATGCGGTCCATCCCGGCGAGCGCCAGCTGGAATGGCTTTTTTAATAATATTCACCAGTTGGCTTGTTGTATCAATAGTTGCGTTTTGCCTATTTTCCACAATGAATTTGGCAATTCGTTTAGCCCAACGTTCCTCACCATAATTAGCGATAACCTCAGTCAGCTGCTTTTCATCATATGAGTTAACGACATCATAGGCTGAAAAATCAGACTTAGGATCCATACGCATATCAAGCGGCGCATCCTGCATATAGGAAAATCCGCGCTCGGCAACATCTAATTGATGCGACGAAACACCTAAATCAAACAAAATTCCATCTACCAAGCCAGCCTCTAACTGGGCAAGTACAGCACCCAAATTACGAAAATTATCCTGCACAATACTAATTTTGCAGACGGCCTCTGCCAAACGTTGTTGGCCTGCTTGAATGGCTGCGGGGTCTTGATCAATACCAATCAGCCACCCCTCTGGTGCCAGACGCGCAGCTAAACAAGACGAATGACCGCCCCCTCCTAGCGTGCAATCTACATAAATACCCTGCGGATTGGAAAAAACTCCAGCAACACTTTCTTCCAATAGTACACTAGTATGTTCAAATTCAAAACCCTGCATTTTTCACCCACTCGTTTCGATTATATTAGATACCCAAGTCGGCCAAGTTTTCAGCAATTTCAGCAACCGTAGGACTAACCTGCTGGTTATATTCATCCCAGGCAGCCTTGTTCCAAACCTCAATTCGAGTTGACACCCCGATTACTACAACCTCTTTATCCAATCGCGCATATTCGCGTAAATTTGTCGGTAGCAACACTCTTCCCTGTTTGTCACATTCCAGTTCAGCAGCTCCCGAAAAGAAGAATCGGACAAAGGCTCTCGCTTCAGGTTTGGCTAACGGAAGCTTTTTTAATTTTTCTTCTAGGATAGCCCACTCACTGCGGGTATATACAAACAAGCAATTATCCAATCCTTTGGTGGCAATAAATAGTTCTCCCAACTCATCCCGAAACTTCGCTGGGAAAATCAGCCGGCCTTTATTGTCAATGGTATGCAAATACTCTCCCATAAACACGGCTGTACCACCACCACCTAAAAGAATTCATCCACTTTACACCACTCTACACCACTTTTGTAGTCTATTCTTGGTAAATAAAAAAAATCCTGCCTAAAACTCAGCAGGATTTTAAAAAAACCAAAAATTGGACTTAAGTCCTATATTTCATTAACCTAATTTCTTATCAATCCAAAACGTTCCAATACAGGTGCCGCATTCAGTCTAACAAAAAAACTGCGAAAAGTATGTTGTCCTCTAAATATCGGTATACGTTCAAGTGCATAGGGGTTACTCTCGGTGCCGGCCTGACCATAGCGGATGGTAAAAGCCGCTTTATACCCGGCTTGTTTAACCATGTCTTCAATCTGGCGATTATACGCGCCAGTAGGATAAGCAAAATATCGTGCTTTAACCCCTAGTTGCTGTTCCAGCTCTTTTCGTGAGTCAGTCAGTTCCATCATACCCTGCTCTCGTGAAACCTTGGTAAGAGCAGCGTGTGATACCGTATGAGAACCAAAAACAAAACCGTCTTTTTGCATGGTCCGTACTTGATCCCATGTCATGAAATTCCCCTCATGTCCTACCTTATTAGTCACTAAAAATATGGTAGCCGTAAAACCATACTTTTTCATGATTGGGTAAGCATTGGTGAAATTATCCAAATAACCATCATCAAACGTAATCAAAATAGGGTTTTCCGGCAATTCTCTGTCATGATTAAGATAAGCCATCAGCTGATCAGGTGTTATCGTCGTAAAACCATTTTCAGACAAATATTTCATTTGTTCTTCAAATTCTTCTGGCGGTATAGACAACGAATGATAAAAATCGTCCACTTTATGATAATTTAAGATAGGCACATCGGCAAGTAAACTAATTTCAGCACGATTATTATTGCGTCCCGCCACTACAGCAGTGGTACTCACCACAGATGATGATACTATTAGTAGAAAAATAAGACCAACAATAAGAAAACATCCTTGACGCCGACTAATGCGAACCACCGTCTCGCCTCCCTAAAGGATTAAGCTGCAACCTATTCTGTAGCGTATAGTTGCGCCATATCATTAGAACTCCGGCCATTATTATGGCAATGACACTAACTAATTGTGCTACCCGCCACGCTCCGACCATCTCACTATCAAGACGCAAACCCTCAATGACAAAGCGGCCTACTGAGTACAAAATAATATACAGCAAAAACACACTGCCTGGTGCTGACTTGCGGGGATGTTTAGTGAGCAGCCAACTTACAATAATAAGTATACTAAATACAACTAAGTCCCACAAGCATTGATATAAAAAAACTGGATGAAAAAAATCAAACTGTTCATAGCCTAGTGGCCGATATATATAGTCAATATAGATACCCCAAGCAACATCAGTCGGATAGCCAAACGCCTCCTGATTAATAAAGTTTCCCCATTGACCAATCGCCTGCCCAAAAATCACCCCTGGTGCTATTATGTCAGCCCATCGCCAAAAAGAAATTTTTTCCTTTTGACAATACACTAAGATTGTCAAAAGGACCCCAATAATAGCACCATGGATAGCCAACCCGCCATGTTTTACTTGCAATATTTCATTGGGGTCAGCTGCATAAAACTGCCAATTTACAGCAACATAATATGCCCTGGCAGCCACTAAGCCTACCGGTAAACTATATAGTGTCAACCCCAACAATTTGTCTGGATCTTCATTACGTAGGCGGACATAATACCAGCTAATAGCCACTGCTATAATTATAGCAGTGGCTAAAATTATCCCAAACCAATTAAAATTAATTGTTCCAATTGAAAAAGCAATTTTCCCCATGTAAGCTCCTAACATAAATCTGATTTCGTATAAGAATCAGGAATCAGTTAATAATAATAAACATTATTGCCACTCTCTATTTTATAATAAAGTCATGACAAATATTAGTCAAGTATGCTATAATAATTTATATTGTCATTATGTTCCACTCTCAATTAAAGGAGGCTATAAAATGGCTATCACTAAAGAAATGAGTATTGTTGATGTTGTTCAGCAATATCCCCAAACTGTTGAAGTATTTCGCAATTATGGCATGGGTTGCTTAGGCTGTGCTGCTGCCCGCTTCGAAAATATTGAACAAGGCGCTTCTGCCCATGGTATTGACGTACCGGCATTAATTGCTGCCTTAAATGAAGCAGTAAAAGCATAATTGCAAAAAATAAAAGCAGGGCTAACCATAGCCCTGCTTTTATTTTTTGCCGCATTAACACGTAACCACAATAATACCAAACGCAGCTTCATAGTCAAGGGCCAGTTGAGTATTATCAATCTTAAGAACATAGGCAGGAAAGGTCTGCAGCACCTCAAGCTCCATTCCAGGTAACACACCAAAAACAATAAGTTTTCTAATGCTTGCGTCATTCTGACCATGGATAGCTATAACTCTAGCCTTCTCACCTGTTTTAAGTTCAGTTACAGATTGTTCTGTCATAACACCCCTCACATTTGTATGGCTAACAACTTGAGCACATTATGGATAAGCACCGCCGAACCAAAAGCAATCATTATTATTACCGTCACCATTGCCACCGACATTCCCAACCCTCGTTCTTTAACCATGACAGCCAATTGAGCCACACACGGCACAAATAAGGTTAATGCTACTGCTGCAGTGAGTAATTGTTCATCTGTTAGTTTCCCTGCCACTGCGAGGTCGTAGAGTCCTGCTGCCCCATAGTCGCGACGGAAAAAGCCGAGCAAAAAGGCTTGTGCGGCCGCTGGTGGTAACCCGACAAAAGCCATATAAGGCTCAATAGACTGTATCATCATACCTAAAATACCGCTATGATCGCCTGCCCACAATAGCACACTAGTAACAATAAAAACCGGTAATATCTCCATAAAATACCAAGTCATGCGTGTATACGCTTTTTTCAGGACATTGCCAACAAGCGGCAACCGTAATGGCGGTATTTCCATATAAAAAGCACTTCGTCTTCCCGGAATAAGCTGAGCACTCAACCAGCCAACACTAACAAAGACTAGCAACATGTACGCGCTCCAAATAGTAACGATAGTTGTATTATGAGAAAGCAATGCAAGCACTACGCCTAGTTGAGCGGAACAAGGTATGGTCAGCGATAGCAAAAAAGTGGCCAATAACCTTTCACGCTTGCTTTCGAGCGTTCGGGTTACCATCACCGCCATGGTACCACACCCTAGCCCCAGCGTCAGCGGGATAACAGCCCGGCCGTTAAGTCCAAAATATCGAAAAACAGAATCAACCAGCATCGCCAACCGCGGAAGATACCCGGTATCTTCCAATAAAGCAAAAACCAAAAAAAATGTCCCGACAATGGGTAAAATAATCGCAGTTGCGTAACGAAATCCCATAGTAAAGACACCATATTCACCAGCTAAAAGTGATCTTAGCCATTCCCATGGAATATAATCATTTGCGCCCATTGCTACTACCGGATTGATAATCGGCACAAACACGCTATTATTAATATAATCAACAAGATAGCCAGCCCCGAACTTTCCAACAAATTGGTATAATCCAAAGTAAAGTACCAGACATAAAATAGGAATCCCGGTCCAAGGTTCTCTGGTTATTTTACCCAGATATCCTGCCATGTTTCTTAGGTGTTGACGATCAAAGCTTGCATATTTGACAACTTTAGCCACTATTTTATCAACAATAGCCTGTTGCTCTATGGCTACAAGAGCAGTAAGGTTATTTTTATTTTTCAATAATAAGTCAGCCATAATGGCAGCTATTTCTGTCCACGCTTTTTCAGTCTGCGCCATATTGAGTACCATAGGATCGCCCTGCAAGAGCAGCAAGGTGGTAATCCTTTGGCTTAGACCATATGAGCAGCTTAATCGCGCACTTATTTTAGTTATTGCTTGCTCAAGCTCATCGTTTAGTTTAAAGATATTTGGCTGTACTTGTTTATATTGATAAATCACCCTTTTTAAAGACTCTAGGCCAACCTTCTTGACAGCAGAAGTCGCAATAACCGGAATCCCCAGCATTTTTTCGAGTAGCTGAACATTAATGAGCAACCCCATATTCTGAGCTTCATCCATAATATTTAAGGTAAGAATAACTGGCAGCCCTGCATCAATAAGCTGAATAGTCATATTGAGCATACGCCTTACATTTTTTGCATCAACAACATGAACAACAATATCAGGCAGTTGTCTGGTAAGTAATAGTCGAGTGACTTTTTCTTCCTCAGTCAAAGGAATAAATGAATACATTCCGGGTGTATCAATAATCTCAAAACGCTGCCTGCCATAGTTAAAATGGCCTGTTGAAATATCAACTGTAGTACCTGGATAATTAGACACGGCAACATAACTGCCTGTCAAATAATTAAAGATGGCGCTTTTACCAACATTGGGTGAACCAACCAGTACTACTTTCACTGCCTTATCTCGCACCAATACATCCTCCGTTTACTAGAAATACTAAATGATATTTCCTATGCTGCGGTATGTGGGGATATACGTGAAAGAACAAATAAATTCCCGGCCATGTGGCCGGGAACAATAGTTATATTAGTTTTTCCAGTTTAGAGGCGATATTAGCCTTGGGTATATAACCTGTCAGCTTCTCTAATTGCTCACCATCTTTGAAGACAATCATTGTAGGCAAACTCATTACACCGTATTTTTGGGTTAGTGAACGATTTTCATCAACATTAACTTTTACAACTTTGATTTGGTCACTCATTTCTTGCGCCAATTCATCCATAATCGGTGCAAGCTTATTGCAATAGCCACACCAAGGAGCCCAAAAGTCTACAAGTACCGGCTTAGCAGTATCAAGCACTTCCTCCTGGAAATTGTTATCATTAGCATTGACTACAGTTGCCATCGACAGTCCCCCTTTTACTAAACTGAAATATGTATCTACTTGTGGTTGCGAAGTTCAACCAAAACACAGTTTTGCTCAACCACATTAAGACCCAATTTTTGGGCTAATGCTACTACACTGGCAGCATTAGCTCCAGGCTGCAGCCATACATTTTCAATGCCAAGTTCAGAACAATTATTCATAATTTGCTCACCGACTTTCGGCGGCACTACAACATTCACAACCTCAGGTACGACCGGCAAATCCTTAAGGGCCGGATAGCATTTGTCACCAAGTATCTCAGTTATACCTGGATTTACCGGATATACACTATAGCCAGCTTCTTTGAGGGCTTTGAATATCTTATAGCCAAACTTCTCTGTATTGTCAGTAGCCCCTACAACAACCCAGTTCTTCATTTGGAGCATAGCTTCAACCTGCTTCATATAGGGAACCCCCTTACGTCAGTTTACGACGTTACCAGTTAAATCATTCCTCACTAATAGTAACTTTATTCATTATGTCGCCTTGAGCAATTTGATCAACAACGTCCAAACCTTCAATGACCTTACCAAATACGGTATGTACACCATCTAAATGCGGCTGGGGTTCATATACAATAAAGAACTGACTACCACCAGTATTAGGACCGCGATGCGCCATGGACAGCGAGCCCCGTTCATGCTTATTCGGATTGTCTTTGGTTTCACAAGGAATAGTGTAGCCAGGACCACCGGTACCATTACCATTCGGGCAACCACCTTGTGCCACAAATCCTTTAATTACTCTGTGAAATTGTAAGCCATCATAAAAACCTTCTGTAATTAGTTTTTCAAAATTAGCAACCGTCTTAGGTGCATCTTTTTCAAACAATTCAATAACAATCTGGCCTTTATCCATCTCAATAATCGCTTTTTTCAAAGTTTATCCCTCACTTAAATAGAATTATTTTTATTATAACATAGTTAGATGTCCTTGGCAAAATTGGAAATCATCTTACAAGAAGCAAACCTAAAGAAAATACTCTTCCTACTTAGAAAGAGTATTTTATGAAACAGTATGTACGCCCATGGTACCGTGCTCTCGTATGTTCATACCCGCCGCTAAGCAGGTGGGCGCTTTCTAGTTATACTTTTGCCTTCCACTCAAAGGAGGCATGGCAGCGGCATCACATCAAACTCCCCAAGTAAATGAGTCGGTTGAACATATAAGAGTGTAACGAGCACCTCAGGCATTAATTTCTGTTAACATTATGTATCTTACCATGCCTGTATTATTATCTCAAGGCTGAAAAATAGTCAAAAAACTGTGATTTTAAACTATTTTTTTTAAATCAGCCTAATCATGCCTTTTCATCCTTGACCGCACGCAGTTATTAAACGTTTGACTTTTATTATTCCTCTAAATGGCGAGCACAGTTTAATAAAGTAATTGTCGGCCTGCCCTCATAATATTCAATAATATTAACGGCTGTGTTATCCTGCCTGATACTCCACACGTGATTTAAATGAATGTCAAGCATAGCGCACAAAATTGTACCAATTGTGCCGCCATGGGCCACTACTATTACTGTCTGGTCAGGATGTGCGGCTACAATTTTTTCGATGGCCGTATAAGCTCGCTCTTTCAGTTGCTGAAAGCTTTCCCCTCCAGGTATTTGAAGTTCATCGGGAGTTGTCCACAACTTACCTAACAGCCCTGGCCACTGCTCAGAAATTTGCTCATAGGTGAGCCCTTCCCAATCGCCAAATTTTATTTCGCGTAAGGCAGGCACTACATGTACCGTCAGACCATGTTTATCCGCAATGCATGCTGCCGTTTTGAAAGCCCGCGATAAATCGCTGGCATATACAGCATCAATTTTTTCTTCAGCTAAACGCGCAGCTACAGCTTCTGCTTGCTTAATCCCCTTGTCTGTCAAAGCAATATCGCTGTGTCCCTGATATTTCCGTTCTAAATTCCAAAGTGTCTGACCGTGGCGTACTACTATTAATCGAGTCATAGCTTCACCTCAAGACCTGCTCTAACCTTTGGAGCAAAATTTTGTTCTGTTCATTGAGTTTCACAGCTACCCGTATATAGCTAGAAGATAATCCCGGATAATTACTACAATCACGGATTAAAATACTTTGTGCAGCCAGTCTCTGCCGCAATTGCAGTGCAGCCCAACCACTTGGGCTTATATCTATTAAAATATAGTTAACAGACGGCACAAATGGCTTTAATCCTGTCAGAGCTTTTAGACTGGCATAGAGACTATCTTTTTCACACTTCACGGCCTCCCGGCTCTTACTTTGATACTCGGTATCTGTTAACGCTGCCACACCTGCTACCTGCGCCAATAAGTTAACATTCCATGGATCCTTGGCGGCGTGTAACTTAACAGTCAAACTAGGATGAGCCAGAGCAAAGCCCAGTCGGAGGCCGGGGATAGCATAGAACTTGGTAAGCGAATGGATAATTACCAGATTATCATATAGTTTAAGCAAGGATCGACAAGTATAGTCCTGGTCGCCGATAATAAAGTCCATGAACGATTCGTCAACAACGACTATTACTCCAGTCCGCTTGGCTGCTTGTAATAGTCGTTCTATTTGATTGACAGTCAATAGCGTACCTGTAGGGTTATTGGGGTTGCCAATAAACACCATGTCTACGCCGTTCAGACGGCTGCCTAATAAATCTACATTAATGGCAAAATCATCTACCGGCGATAAATATGCATACTCAATTGCTGCACCAGCCGCCGTAGCAGCCCGCTCATATTCACAAAAAGTAGGAGCTGGAATAAGTACCCGCTTAGGACGCAGCGTATGTGCCAGTACATATAATAACTCGACAGCCCCATTACCAGGCGTAATCCGCGTAACATCAACATGATAAAAATTGCTTATCGCCGTTTTCAATTGGTCAGCCTCTACATCAGGATAATGAATCACCTGGCCTATTGACTGCGCTATGGCTTTGCGTACACTCTCAGCCAAGCCAAGCGGATTAATATTCGCACTATAGTCTAGTATATCTGCTAACCCACCGCCACGCGCTCTGGCCCAAGCATGCACATTACCGCCGTGAACAAAGCTACCTATTTGCTTGTCATCAGCATTCACTACCATCATCTCCTGTTGTGATAAGCCCGCCAGCAATTAACTGGACAGTCTTGAGATAGACTACTGCCGAACAGGCACGGCCTATTTCCTTGATACAACTTTCATGACCGTTCATGGCATTTGCACTAAACATAATGCCCAGAACTGTGCCGCTATGGGCGGCGCAGATGCCGACAGCACCAAAATCCCGACTGATCATTATAACCTGTTCCAGACAAGGCTTATACAGTATTGCTTGATTAGCTACAGCACTCATTGTCGCTCCCTGGCCAATGAGCCGAGCATCGCCAGTTTCTAAGCCTTTGGCCACTAATGCAGCGGCAGCCATAACCTGCGGCTCTTTCGCTTGATTTAAAGCAGCTAGATCCTCACGGTCATTAAAAACCAGGGTATCTACTTGACCGCCAACATCGAAAACAGCAATATATATTGGCGGAGGATTGCCTAAAGAGCGACGAATTTTGCCCTCTACATGATCAAACATTATAATCCCGGGATAAAAAATCCCATCAGTTGGTTCAATGCTTAAAGCAATATCGGCAATCTCGTCACAAGACAGCTGCCGTCCTACCACTGCCAGTGCAGCAGCCTGACAAGCAGCGCTAATATCGGCACTGCTTGATGCCATTCCTTTTCCTACCGGCAAATCAGACTCCACAGTTAAACCAAGGTTTCCTGAAATATTCAGATATTCAAATGTCTTGGACACAGCTGTGGCAGTCTTAGGCTCAGTATGTTCCATACTATCACCGGAAACTACAGTAACTTCAGAATACCAATCCACCGGGCAGGTAATTAAGAAGTTGACGCCATTTATTGTGCCCTGCACTAATTCGCCACATGAACCGGGTGCTTTAACTTTAATCGTCATTGAAAAGTCTGCCTTTCAGTGATTGAATCTTATTGGTCTTTAGATTACAAATAGGAGCAACGCTGCTACTTCAGTCAATTCAGTAACAGCACCATAGGTATCACCAGTTAAACCACCCAAAATGTTCGCAAAATAACGAGCTGTCAATATTCCAGCCACAACGGCTCCGCCAGCACAAATTGCGGCCTGAATGCCTAATGGAACAACCACCGCTACAGCAACAACAGCAGTAATACATAAGGTAGTGCGATTAGCATATTGCGCGAAGGCTTTCCCCATACCTTCAGGGCGTGCATAGGGAAACGAAGTAATACTGATTACCATCACCATGCGCCCTGCCACTGGCATAGTAATAAGCGCCGTAAATAACATGGTTGGGGTCATATCTATAATAAGTGAATACTTCAAGAGCAATAATAGACCAAAAGCTACCACGCCGTTAGACCCAACCCGACTATCTTTCATAATCTCCAGCATGCGTTCCCGGGAACGGCCGGAAAATACGCCATCAGCCGTATCCATAAAACCATCACAATGCAAACCGCCGGTAAGCACAATTTCAATTATTATAATAACAGCTGCCAATACATGGGAAGGTAAAAACTGGCTAAGAATATAATTCATTCCCGCCAAAATCAAACCGATAATGGCACCAATCAAGGTAAAATATTTTACACTACGTCCAAAACTATCTGGTGACCAATCTGTCTGATCTACCAACCGAATGCGGGTAAGAAACTGTAATCCGGTAAAAAAGTCTTTCAACTTCTCATTCCTCCACCTGAATGGCTGCTTACCACTTAAGCAATCAACCGTTTACAAACTACTGTCGCTATCATAAATATAGCGGTCACTGCATACATAATTTGAATGGTCTGTTCTATATGTATTGGCTCAAGTTCACGTTTTGCCTCACCCATATAGGCGCGTACCGAAGCCACTCCCCCATAATAATTGAGCCCGCCCAGCCCAATCCCTAACGCGCCAGCCACACCCGCTTCAGAAAAGCCACTGTTAGGGCTGGGGTGCTTACTGGCATCACGCCTAATGGACTGAAATGCACCACGCACATCCTGTTTGAGCAAAGCTGCCGCCACGATAATCAATAAACCAGTAATTCTAGCGGGAATATAGTTAAATACATCATCAACCCTGGCGGCAACCATACCGAAATCTTGGTATTTTTCATTCTTATAGCCAACCATTGAGTCCATGGTGTTAACCGCGCGATACATAAAGGCCAATGGTACACCACCAATTGCAGCATAAAAAAGCGGTGAAATAATCCCATCGACAATATTCTCAGCCACTGTTTCAACAGTAGCCCGGGTTACTTCAGCAGTATTCAGCTTAGCGGTATCTCGTCCGACAATCCAGCCCACTTTATAACGAGCCTGCTCCATATTACCGCTACTCAGAAAACCGGCTATCTCCCGTCCGGCTTCCGCCAAGCTTCTTGTTGATATCGTAAAAGATAGCAGCACTGCGCCACCAATATAACCAGCCCAGACATGAAGCGAACTTAAAGCCGCCATAGCCAGCCATACTACACCATATACTACTGCCAGTACACTAATGACGAGGACTGCACCACCCAACTTTTTATAAACCGATGAATAAGTGACCTGCAAAAGCCGTCGTTCCAACCAGGCAATAAAATTGCCGATAATAACTACCGGATGAAGTGATGTCCGTGGATCGCCAACCAAGCAGTCAACGACAACTGCGCCTACTATTAAATACTCTGTCATAGTTATCTACCAGTATTTTCGTTCATAATCCGGTAGACTAACTCCATATCCAAACTCTGTCTGACAACGTCAGCCAATCGATTATAGGCAGCATCTTTACGAGCCTGCGTATCCTGGATTACGCCTAACGGTGCTAACCCTTTGCGTACTCTCAGCGCATCCAGCACTGTCCGACGATAGGCGTCATTGTCAAAAATCCCATGTATATAGGTACCCATAACCAAACCGTCTGCAGAGACAGCACCATCATTTAACTGTACCTCTTTACCTGACCGGGTGGCAATAGTGAAAGCAGGATCTACTGGTGATAAGAACTGGGTACGACCCATATGAATTTCATAACCGACCAAGTTGTCACCGCTATAATTAATTCCTAAAAATTTATGGCCACACGCTGCCGCCTTAACCTGATGAGTTACTTTATTGGCTTCGAAGATAGTAATACTGTCAATAAGACCTAAACCCATAACTTTGTCAAGGTCTGACTCTGTATGTTCAGGGTCTTGTACCTCCCGCCCTAACATCTGATAACCACCGCAGATGCCCACAATTGGCGTACC
>JAGGAA010000092.1 GCA_017889675.1 Bacillota bacterium
GGCATTATTCTGAATTGACGTTTTCCCTGTCTTATAGGCGGCATAAGCAATAAGACTGATTACCGCCGGTCGAATTCCATTGAAAGCAGCCTGCACAGTCGGATCGGTACTGAATTGCTGAAAAAGCACGGAAAAGGACAACACAATCAGCACACAAGGGCTTAAGTTTCCCGCAATAGCAACTAAGGTTCCGAGAATTCCTGCAATACTGTAGCCAACGAGCGCCGCTGCGTTAAGACCGATAGCCCCCGGCAGTGAACCGGCAACAGCGATAATATCAACGGCAGTTTCGTGGGCTACCCATTTTTTCTTCTCCACTACTTCATTTTCGATTAAAGGTACCATAGCATACCCGCCACCAAAGCTAATACTGCCCAGCTTAAAAAATGCCGCAAAAATCTCCAGTAACAAAGCAAATTTTTTATCTTTCCGAAGGACCTGCTCCATCTTTTTTCTCCTCTCTAGATCACGTAAGGCATAGTAACGAATCGCGACTATTGGTAAATTAAAGCCGCCTTCACCACATTCAGTGAAGGCGGCTCAACTTCTAAGTGCCACTAGCCTTACAGCTACACTGTTTTTTTTAGTCCCTGAAAAAATCGGTCATAACGACCCCATCCAAAGAAGACTGTTTGATACCTAGCAGCTCAGCAATCGTGGCGGCAGGATCTACCATACGCTTTGGACCAACTGTCGTTCTTTCCCGGTAGTAACCTTGCCGTATTCCGGCACCGTACGCTAGAAACACACCGTAATTGGAAGACATATTTGTCGTAGCCGTTGGTTTTTGAGGACCGTGATTGGCACCAGGCAATGCTACAGGGCAAATATCCTCGCCACCTGCACTTACCCCCCATACAAACCCGGTATTATACGCGAAAATAATGTCGCCAGCGTAGTGACCCCAATAACCAATTCCCATGGCATCTTCTTTCCTTAACGCCATGCTGACAGCATTACGAATTTGCTCATTCTCCTTTACATGCCAACTGCCAAGAAGATGCAGCACTTTTTCCCTGATATTTTCAAAGTCTTCCGGATAAACCGTTCCCTGAGGCTCTCTTCCTTGTAAATTCACATATATTTCAAGTCCGCCGCGTTCATCTTTTAAAAACACTTTGCTCTCTGCCAGTATAACACTGCCGTCAGAGCGTAATTTTACGAGACCGTTCTGTTCCAAATAGCGATAAATATCACACATATATGAATTCGGCACGCCACCGTGATCGGATGCAAGGATAAGAACAGTATCTTCGTCCATTTCTTCCAATATCCGTCCCATTGTACGATCAAGCACCTTGTAGCATTCACGAATGATATTCCCGTATTCTTCAGCGGTCCCGGTCTCAAAAAACGGCGAGGCCGGATCATACTGTCCAAGGCAGGTATGCTGCGACTCATCAATCAGTCGATGAACAGTTGCCCATAAGGAAAACCCGCATTTTTGTGTCAGATAAAGAGCTGAATCTGCCAACCAAAGCGACTGATATTCGGCTTCCCGCAACGAGGAAATACGATATTGTTCATTGTGTGCTACCTTAGACGCCCATTTGCTAATAAAAGGACCAAACTGTTCAAACATTGCTTTCTCCAGCTTGGCATCACTGGAAATGCCATCTAAACGCATTACCTGGCTTTGTAAAATTTCGATGTGATTGTTTTCTGAATCATATTTACCAAGAAAAAAGCGTACCTGTCCCTTAGATCCATTGATCTGAATAGGCAGCCATTGACTCCATTGCCCCAGGGTAAGGTCAACAGCCGTTTTATCTGCATGGATTCGCAACTGGCTTTCCTCCGGGAAAATGGATAGCGTTACAGATGCCCCCTTATGGTCAGACAATTGCAGCTGATACTTTCCGACGTTAGAGACAATCTGACTCCAAGCCCCTTTCTCATGAAAAGCCAGCGCCGCTACTGGCGGCCAGCCTAGCTTTTGTTGTTTGGGTTTCTTGTTGGCCGTTTGTTCTATATCAAACGTCGTATGAATCATAGCAGGACAAAGTTCATACGGCGATGGTTCTGCACTTCCCCAAAACGGTGCGAACTGGAAATGAGGGGTATCCGTTGAAATGCTCCCAATAAAATTAACCAACGCAGCACGTGCCCCATTATCTTGCATTAGCGATAATAGGTTATGTTTTTTTTGATTATCGTGCTCTCTCCCCTGTCCAATCCAGGTATTTCCTGGACATTGACCGGTCAAAAAGCTAACCCAATTGACATCACCCCAAGCTGAAATAAATGGCAACAGTTCAGTGGCCGCTCCCTTTTTAAACATTTTATCAATGTTTGGCAAGATTCCTTCTGCCGCAAATTTTGTAAGCAGCGGCATCATTAATCCGTCAACGCCGAATATGATACACTTTTTCATATTCCCACTTCACTCTCGTTATTTTTTGACTTCATAACGTTCTATTATTTTGCGGTTAATTTCAACCCCTAATCCAGGTCCGCCAGGAATTTTAACAATTCCTTCTTCCATATTAATCGCATTGAATATCAGTTCCTGCCGGAAGGGATGAGAAGACTGATCGTATTCCAGCATAGGTTCGATCGGGTTAAGTGCAAGTGGTGCCGGCGGTACAGTGGCTAAAAATTGCAAGGAAGCGGCAAGTCCAATACCTGAACCCCATACATGCGGAATTAATGTCATATGCCAAGCCTGCGCCAATGCTGAAATTTTTCTACATTCCGTGAATCCGCCTGCAGAACAAAGATCCGGCTGGACGATATCAATGGCACGTTTGCTCATCCAATCCCTGAATCCAAATTTCGTAAATTCATTTTCACCGGCAGCAATATAAATGCTGGTTAAATTTTTCAATTCCCGATAGCCGTCAATATCTTCAGGCGATATAGGTTCCTCAAACCACAAAATATCTTCATTCTCAACTGCCTTAAGTATTTTGCGGGCTGATGACACATTGTAGGCATGATTTGCATCAAGCATCAATTTTATGTTTGGACCTATCCCCTTGCGCACTTGACGAATATAATGGATATCCTCTTCAACGCCAAAACCAATTTTCAGCTTCATTGCCCCAAACCCTTTGGCTATGTGCATTTGGGCTTCTTCAACAGCCGCCTCAGGATATTGTTTACCTGCAACCCGGTAAAAGCCGGTAGCATACGGCGTTATACTATTGCGGTAGGCACCTCCCAGTAGTTTGCAAACCGGTTTACCTACTGCCCGTCCGAGACAATCCCAGATTGCGATATCTACTGCGCTAATCGCATTAGGTACTGCTCCTTTTTGTCCAAATGGGCGTGTTAAATTATACATACGTTCCCACAGAACATCGACATCGAATGGATCTTGCCCTATAATAATTGGCTTTAATGCCGTCTGGACAATGGTCTCTGCAATTTCTGGCGGCTGCAGACCATGGCAAAGCGATTCACCCCAGCCAATTATTCCTTCATCTGTAATAATCTCGACAATCATAGTACCGCGTTTGGTTACCCAGCCCATTGAAAAAGCGAATGGCTCCGCTAAAAGGCTAGTTAATACATGCGTCTTAACATCTATAATTTTCATAATTGTTCTCCTTCACGTTTATCTTAACATTCAAACCACTTTCCGTAGGATTCGTTAACAACAGCATCTAAAATACTCAACTTGCTGCTCTGGATATGTTCCCGCATTGCTTTTTCGGCGTTCTCACCATTACGCTCAGTTAGCGCCCGCAAGATTTCATAATGCTCTTTATAGGATAACAAAGCGCGCCCAGGAAGTTTGCAAGCCATGATATGAAATCTTCTTAATTGATCGTCATATAACCTAAGTACTCTGTTCATTTGCTGATTATTGACAGCTTCAAATATTTTATCGTGTAATATGTCGCCTGGATCAAATTCATCTACATCCTTAGTTTGCTCCTGATTTGATATTTTTTCCATATAGTCATTTAGCTCACCTAAGACCTCTTGGGTAAGCAGTTCGGCGGCGAGGCGAGCTGCTATTCCCTCTAAAGCCTCACGTACAACAAATATTTCCTGAATGTCCCGCAATGATACACCAGCAACAAACCAGCCTTTGCGAGGCGTTAATCTCATAAATCCTTCTTGTTCCAAGCGTTGCAACGCTTGACGAACCGGCGTTCTACTTATTCCAAACTTTTGCATGAACATAATTTCAGTTACAGCACTACCGGGATGTAATTCAAATTCCAGCAACATATTTTTAATTTGACTATACGCTATATCGCTTAATGGTTTTTTTTCTGGGTTAGATTCCACTGATACCGTCTCCTTCATTGCATACGTTTACTTAAATATTAGATTATCATCGATTCGTTTTTATTGCACTCAGATTGTATACAACAAATTGTACCAATTCACATTATCAGGAGTCAATATCATAAAACCCACTCTAAAAATAGCTAACAAGTTACTTTTTGGTTCACCATTGCACATGAATGTACATAATACGGCTACTAAAGAAGCTTATCGCGCTTCGTGAACTTATCCGTTCATAAGCATTACAAAATAGCGCTTATGATTAAGACTCCGATAAGACCTGTGATGGAAAGAAGCGATGAATATACAGTTCTAACTTTCATCGTATCTATAAGTGACAGGCCAAAGTATTCCTTAAACATCCAAAATCCGGGATCATTGACATGAGAGCAAAATACGGTTCCACAAGCTGTGGCAAGCACCATTAATTCGGGATTAATTCCGACAGTACTCAATAACGGTAATACGATTCCTGATGCCATTGTCACTGCAACCGTTGATGATCCGACGGCTATTCTTATAATAGCTCCGACAAACCATGCTAACATATACGGATTCATCTGCAGTCCCATAGTCATCGTTTTAATAGAATTTGCAACTCCCGAGTCTACAATGACTTGCTTGAATGCGCCGCCAGCTGCTATAACTAATACGATCATGGCTATCGCTTTTACAGCCGAAGCGTTAATTTTGGTGATTTCATCCATCGTCATTCCACGAGCAATCCCAAGAAAATACATGGCAAAAAGAACAGCAATAAATAAAGCGATCGGAGCACTTCCAAAAAAACCCAAGTATATTTGCAGCGGATCGTTCTTCACAAGTAGAAGTTCACCAACTGTGCTAATTGCTATGAGAAACACCGGAAGCAAGGCAGATAATATGCTAATTCCAAAACCAGGCAATTCTTCCTCTTTTAATTGTTTTGTACTGATTAATCCCTCAGGCATTACTGATTTGATCTTCTTGATCCAGTTTGTTCTTGCATAAAATACACCTAATAATGTTGCGGCAATAATAGCAATAGGAAGTCCCAGGAGCATCGTCTTTCCCATATTGGCATTAAAAACAACGGCAACTGCTGCAGGCCCCGGATGCGGCGGTAGAAAAGCATGTGTTGCTGCCAAACCGACAATACCAGGTAATCCTATATATAATAAGGGTAATTTTGTTTCAGCAGCAACTGTATATATAATCGGTATTAAGACAACAAAACCTGCTTCAAAAAACATCGTGATACCAATAATAATCGCAGTTAACAACACAGCCCATTGAACATTCTTAAGGCCGAACTTTTTGATAAGGGTATCGGCGATTTTTGGGGCCGCACCTGATTCAGCCAATAGCTTACCTAACATAGCGCCAAATGCAAGTATTAAAATTAAACTTTTTAACTGATCGCCAATCCCGTTATATATTGATTTTGTAATTGCAGTTAACTGCATACCCTCCATTAATCCAACGGCTATAGCCGACAGCATTAATGAAATAAAACCATCGATCTTTAAAACCACCATAAGTACTAATATCAAAGCTACTCCAACGAAAACTAAAAATACTGACATTTTAAGTCTCATTCCTTTCTCTGTGTGACACAAGCGGTCCACCGCTCAAGGCACAAAAATATATAAAGTTATTTCGTTCGTCCCCGTGACTTGACACACTTCTAGATTAAAATTTCTCATTTTGTATACTTTTAGTTTAACAAACAATAGTATACTGAGCGAGAACGTATCCCAAGAAAATCTCTTAAATAGGCCGTGCATTAAAGCTTTGATCGCACTTTAATTACTGCTTACCTCCTAATATTTATTTAGTGCACATATTGTATACAACAAAATTATACAATTCATACTATTTTGTGTCAACCTAATTTTGTACAGAGAATTTTGTAAATTGATAAGGTACAGTAAGTTTTGGAGAAACAGGGGACAGGGTATTTGTTTATCCCTCATCTAATTTTTCAAAATACAAATCGAGTAGCCGGGGCTTCGCAGCCCCAAGCCGCTACCTAAGCCGGAAAGTCACCCCTCCGGCTCGGCTCCAGAACCGGACGTGACAATTTCTCATCATCCGGCTCCTCAGTTATTTGGCCAAATTATTGGCACTTCTTTTATTGGCAGTGACTATGTGTTAACCAGTACGTTGTTGGACAATCCTTTTTCGCA
>JAGGAA010000093.1 GCA_017889675.1 Bacillota bacterium
TTAGATGCTTATATATCTCAGGCCGAAGAAGAAGCGGCTACGATTGAGGTTAATCAGGCCAGTTTGCAACAGGCCATTGAGGACGAGCAGGATACATTAATTGTTTCGCCGGTGGATGGGCGCATTGACGTAAATGATGTAAGTCTCGGTTATTATGTGGTAGCCGGTTCGACAACAATGGCTACAGTGTCTTCAATAAATCCGGTTTGGGTGCAGTTTAGTATGAGCGAAACTGAGTATCTGCAATATATTCGCAGTGGTAATGGCTCATTACCTGCCAGTTTTAAAGACCACCTGCAACTGATGCTAAGTGACGGCAAGGAATATCCATTTATAGGTCAGGTAGAGCAAATCGACAGAGGGGTTAGCGATACAACCGGCACGATTACGCTCAAAGCCAGTTTTGATAATCCGCAAAATTTCCTGTTGCCAGGGATGTTTGCCCGGGTAGTTGTCCAGGAAGATGTACGCAAAGGCGCGTTCCTCATTCCGCAAAAAGCCGTTAAGCAAGTGCTTGATAATACCTTTGTTATTGTGGTAACTGATGATAACAAAGCCGAAAGCAGACAGGTCAAGCTTGGCAATAAAATCGGCGATATGTGGCTGGTGGAAGAAGGCCTGACTGCCACAGACCGGATTGTGGTCGAAGGTATTGACAAGGTAAAACAGGGAACTGCTTTGCAGGTAGCCATGGTACAACCGGACGCACAGACGCCGGTTAAGCAGTAGGGGGCGCTCAGATGGCTAATTTTTTTATTAACCGCCCGGTATTTGCCATTGTTCTTTCCATTGTTATTACATTATTAGGGATAACGGCTGCGTTTATTCGTATTCATTGAACGTGCAGTTTGAAACCGAAAAAAATTCCGATACGGCATCTGTACAAACCCAAAACCGGGTGTCTCAGGCTAATGCTTCTTTACCGGGAACAGTGCAAACCTACGGGGTTACAACCCGGAAATCCTCACAGGATATGTCGCTGATTTTTACACTGTGGTCGCCCAGCGACCAGTTTGATGCCAATTTCCTGAAAAACTATGGCAGTATTTACATGGTGGATGATATTAAAAGGGTCAGCGGTGTTGGCGAGGTAACGGCTTTCGGTTCGGATTACAGTATGCGGATTTGGCTGCAGCCGGAAAAAATGGCGCAGCTCGGGATTGCCGTCAGTGAAGTGACTGCGGCGATTGAATCGCAAAATGTCCAGGCTGCGGCCGGTTCTTTCGGCAATATGCCGGCGGTTTCGCAGCAGCAGTTTCAGTATACGGCTAAGGTAAAAGGCCGTCTTACCGATCAGAAAGAGTTTGAAAACATTATTGTACGTTCTAAGTCAGACGGTTCCTTTGTGCGCATCAAGGACATTGCTCGGGTGGAACTAGGCAGTAAGGAGTATAATTTTCAATCTTTGATGAATGGTCATGTGGCAGCCGGTTTTGCCATTAAGCTGACAAGTGATGCCAATGCGCTCGAAACCATCAGTAATGTAAAAACCGTACTGGAAAAAGCGTCAAAGAATTATCCAGGGGATATGGAATACAAAGTTGTTGTTGATAATACCGAATTTGTACGCGAATCCATGAAAGAAGTGGTAAAAACCTTTGGCGAGGCATTACTGCTGGTTGTCCTGGTGGTATTTGTATTTCTGCAGAGCTGGCGGGCTACGCTAATTCCGGTACTGGCTATTCCGGTATCACTGGTAGGTACCTTTGGCGCCTTTAGTGTGATGGGTTTTACCATTAATACCCTTACGCTGTTTGCGTTGGTGCTGGCCATCGGTTTGGTTGTCGATGACGCCATTGTCGTTATTGAGGCGGTCGAGCATCATATGCGTTATTCTGGTCTGTCGCCGCGTGAAGCTACGAAAAAGGCCATGAGCGAGGTATCCGGGCCGGTAGTTGCCATTGCGTTTGTGCTGGCATCGGTATTTCTGCCTGTTGCGTTTTTAAGTGGTACCACAGGCATTTTGTACAAGCAGTTTGCCTTAACTATCGTGGTGTCCATGGCTTTGTCGGCCATTGTTGCCTTATCGCTTACTCCGGCATTGTGTGTTATGCTGCTCAAACCACATAATTCCGAGGTGCATCAGGGCGTGTTAGCCAAGTTTTTTACCAGATTCAACAATTGGTTTGAAAGAAACATTGAACGCTATGGCGGCAGTCTGGGCAGCATTATTCCGAAAGCCCGGTTGTGTCTGGTGTTACTGGTGATATTGCTTATTTTGACCGGAGGACTTTATAAGCTGGTGCCTTCTTCTTTTGTACCCAACGAAGACCAGGGGTATTTTATAACCTCCATCACTCTGCCGGAAGCATCCAGTCTGAACCGGACCGAAGAGGTGGTCGATCAATTTGCCGCTCAGGTTCGCGAGATGCCCGGAGTTATCAATAGCATGTCGCTGGCAGGCATGGATATTATGGGTGGTGGTACCAAGTCCAATGCCGGTGCCATGTTTACTTCCCTGGAATCCTGGGATAAGCGGCAAAAGCCTGAAACGCAGCTAAATGCTCTGGTTGCCCAGACCTTCATGAAAGGTGCCCAATATCCGGAAGGTACGGTCATTGCCTTTACACCACCGAGTTTACCGGGCCTGGGAACGGTTGGCGGTTTTACGCTGATGCTACAGGACCGGAGCGGCGGTTCGCTGACTGATTTGGACAATATAGCACAAAAGTTTGTGGCGGCAGCCAAAGAACGGCCGGAAATTGCGTCTGTTATGTCTACCTTTAAAGCCGATACTCCCAGTTATGAATTTGAGGTAGACCGGGAAAAAACCCAACAATTGGGCGTAGATGTTGATGATGTGTTTACTGCCCTGCAGGTCTTTCTGGGTGGCAGTCAGGTAAATGATTTTAATAAATTTGGCCGCTCCTACAAGGTTACGGTGCAGGCCGAAAATACCTTTCGTGGTGATGCAACTGCAACCAGGTATCTATATGTAAAAAGTTCCAATGACGTCATGGTGCCGCTGAATACCTTGATTAAACCCAAAAAGATTAACGCTCCAACCATTATTAACCGGTTTAACGGGGTTAAAGCCGTTCAAATCAGCGGTTCACAAGCTTCCGGCTACAGTTCCGGGCAGGCCATGACGGCACTTGAGGAAGTGGCCAAGCAAACCTTATCGGATGGTTATACTTATGAGTGGTCAGGACAAAGCCGTGAGGAAAAACAGGCTGGCTCGCGGACCGCCATTGTGTTTGGATTGGCGATTGTGTTTGTATTCTTGTGTTTGGCTGCCTTGTATGAAAGTTGGAGTGTTCCTTTTGTCGTGCTGCTTTCGGTTCCAACCGGTATTTTCGGAGCTTTCTTATTCCAGTATTTGACTAATTTGGAGAATAGTGTGTATATGCAGATTGGTTTAGTTATGCTCATTGGCCTGGCTGCCAAAAACGCCATACTAATTGTGGAGTTTGCCAAAGTCAGGGTTGACCAGGGCATGAACCCGGTGCAGGCCGCCATTGAAGCCGCTAAAATTCGGTTGCGTCCTATCCTCATGACATCACTAGCCTTTATTATTGGCTGCATTCCGCTGGCCATAGCCACCGGTGCCGGTGCCGGCGCAAGAAATTCGATGGGAACAGCGGTTGTGGGCGGTATGCTTGCCGCGACTACCCTGGGTATATTCTTAATTCCTGTACTGTTTGTCGTGGTGGAACGGGTAACCGAGAAGTTTACTAACTGGCGAAAAGTCAGGAAAAAGTCTGGAACGACAAATTGATTTCTTAGTTTGAAGACTGTTGGAACTTTTTTTCTCGATATCCATAGTTTTCTAATTAAATTCAAAAAAAAGCTATGTATGATAGAACTATAGACAATGCAGATAAAGGTAGAGGAGAGTAACACATAATGAACAAAATGGCTAAGAAAGTAATTATTTACTCCATGGTAGGTTTGCTGCAATGTGGTTTAGGGGTTTCCGTAATCGAAGCTGCACAGAGGCAGCCTGAGCCGCCAAGTCAGGAACAAGGTGATGACAGGCATTACCAAGATCAGGATCGGGAGAAAAGAATCCAAGAAGAAAATGAACGACATGAGCGTGAAATGAGGCGTCATGACCATGAAAGTGAGCAGGAATGGCACGAACGGCAGGAACGAGAAAGAGAAAGACATGACAGAAATTTAGAGACGATTGCTGGACTTGTCCTAGCAATAATAGGAAATTCGAATAATAATTAGCGGATATTTACAGAGAACCCTGCGTTCCTGCTTTCAGGCAGGAACGCAGGGTTCTTATATATCTTGTGCTAATTTTGTGGTAGAATTTAATGCATATGTTGTTATATATTGTAGTATAAATGGAGCGGCGCATAATACATGTTGTTTATTGCAAATTAAATCCAAACAGTATAATATTAGTTAATATAATAGTTGAAAAATTAGCGCAAAGGAGCGGAATATTATGCCAATAAAAATCCCCAATAATTTACCTGCTGTAAACATTCTTGAGAAAGAAAATATTTTCGCAATGGATGAAAAACGTGCCTATTCGCAAGACATACGTCCGCTTCGAATATTATTGTTAAATCTGATGCCTACCAAAATAGTCACAGAGACGCAATTGCTTCGGTTGCTTGGTAATTCTCCGCTGCAGGTGGAATTTGATTTCCTGTATACAGCCACATATGAACCTAAGCATACGGCACATGAGCATTTGGTTAAATTTTATGAGACGTTTGATGAAGTGAAAAACCGCAAATATGATGGGATGATTATCACTGGAGCACCAATAGAACAAATTCCTTTTGAAGAAGTCGTCTATTGGAATGAGTTGTGCGAAATTATGGATTGGAGCAGGAAAAATGTGTATTCGACGTTCCATATCTGTTGGGGAGCACAAGCAGCCTTGTATCACCACTATGGTATTCCTAAATATGATTTGCAGCAGAAGATGTTTGGGGTATTCCCTCATACGGTAAATAGGAAGGAAAAAATGCTGTTTCGTGGTTTTGACGACATTTTTTACGTTCCGCACTCCCGCCATACCGAAGTGCGGCGGGAAGATATCGAGAAGGTATCGCAATTATCGATACTCTCAGAATCAGCAGAATCAGGCATTTATGCCGTTATGGATAAAAAATACCGGCACTTTTTTATCACTGGTCACTCCGAATATGATCCCTTGACGCTCAAAGCAGAATATGACCGCGATGTTTCGCAAGGGCTGCCGATTAATGTACCGGCTAATTATTATCCTAACGATGATCCGCAGCAGCAACCAGTGGTACGCTGGCGAAGCGCGGCCAATTTACTGTTTTCCAACTGGCTTAACTACTATGTTTATCAGGGAACACCCTTTGATCTGGACAAATTAACTGAGTCTGAGGATTTGTGCGGGCTTTATGGCGATGGAATCTAAGAAAAATGTATATATCACAGCGAAAACTCCATAAATTTAATGAAGTTGTATTACGGTTACATCAATGCGACAGTCAAGCAACTTTTATTACCGAATCCATGTCCCTTATTCGTCGCATTATCCCTTATGAAAATGGTGTTTTTTTTTCGGTTGAGCCGAGTTTGCAATTATTTGATTGTCTTTATCATAGCGAGATAGAGGGCGCGTTATTTAATTATTATTGCGAATACTATCAAAACTACAACAATTACTTGGCAGTAGTTCACTTGATGTACAGTGGGAATGTGTTGGCTGACATCACGCTTCATCGTACACAAAAACAACGTGATTTCGATGATGGTGAGATGCAACTGCTCAAAATGTTAGGTGAACATATGCAGTATATTTTTGCAAAGCTTAAAGATGAGGAAAATGCTAAACAGAGAGAAAAAAAGCAGCAAGAGTTAAGTATAAAGCCGACAATATCATCATTTACTACACGCGAGTCGGAAATTTTGCTTCTTCTTGCTCAAGGGCTACCAAATAAAGAAATAGGCGAGCGCTTGTTTATTGGTTCGGAAACGGTAAAAACGCACCTGAAAAATTTGTTTGCTAAAACGAATGCACGGTCAAGGACTGAATTATTAGCGCATAGTATAAAAAAAATTTCTGATGAGTAATCTGAAATCCCCCATTTGGGGGATTTTTCCCTTTTTAAGGGAATGTTATAATGAAATTGTAATATATCCGAATGTTCGGATATATTACAATTCGATAAATAAAGGAGTTGAATCTATAGCGGGTTAACTGCCGATACGGATTAGTTTGCTGCTTTGTTGTTTTGGTAGTGAAAGCCGATGGATAACAGCAAACGACAGGAAAGAAATATGCCCCAATAATCATTAGCGAGTCTGAGACGCTAAGTCAGCTTAAAATTAATACAGTCTGACGAGGAGGGTTAGCTATGGATAACGTAAACCAACCCTTTACTAGTGTTCGAAAAGAAGTTAGCTATATGGATGTGGAAGGCAAGCATGTGCAACCGGAAAAGGCAGTCAAAGTTCTAACCAAGGAGTATGATGATCAAGATAAACTCATTCAGACAAGGATGTTGATTGATTTTTCAAAAATAAAGGTGCCGCGAGGCTGGTTCTTTAATGTAGCCAAAGGACAATTTTTTTGAGTGAGACTATCAGGCTAAACACTGTTTACTATATTGGTAAGCGGTGTTTTCTTTATTCAGATGGAAAGACTAAGGCAGTGAAAGTAAGCAAGAAGTGGTAACAGATTGTTGACTGGATGCCAGTGGTAAATCTTCCAGAGCGGGAGGAGATAGGCGGTAGGAAGAGAATTAATTAATTTGGGGCAATTTCTTAGAGCGAGAAGTGTTTTACGGAAGAGGGTGAAAGTATTAACAGTGCAGCAGAGAAAATAGCTGTGGCGAAACGTGGCCTAGTAATGGTAATTACCGGTGACGGCAAGGGCAAAACAACAGCTGCGTTTGGGCAGGCATTACGTGCTGTCGGACAAGGCTATAAGGTTTGTATTATCCAGTTCATGAAAGGGCGGAAATACGGTGAAGTTTTAGCGGTGGAACGATATTTGCCAGAGGCACCGCTGTCGAAACCAATGAGCGCTGGCATTATCTATTGTCAACCGGACAGACTGGTCTGAGTACTGCTTTTGATTTTCCGACCTTGATGGGCTATGATACTGATTCACCTAAAGCCAGAGGGGAATGTGGCAAATGCGGGGTAGCCATTGATACCTTAGATGATTTCAATGACCTTATCAAGGGGATTCCCTTAGACAAGATTAGCACTTCCATGACTATTAATCCGCCGGCAACTGTGTTATGGGCTATGTACTGCGCCGCAGCCGAGAGGCAGGGTGTACCCCTTAACACAATAAGTGGTACCATCCAGAATGACATATTAAAAGAATTTATTGCGCAAAAAACCCTTATGTGTCCGCCGGAGCCTTCGGTAAAGCTTATTAGTGATACCATTGAGTTTGGTACTAAGTATGTACCCAAATGGAACACCATCAGTATTAGTGGCTACCACATCCGCGAAGCTGGCTCAACAGCTGCTCAGGAATTGGCCTTTACATTGCGGGATGGTATTGAATATGTTGAGGACGCCATCAACCGCAAAGGTTTGCAGGTCGATCAATTTGCGTCCAGATTGTCCTTCTTTTTCAACTCCCATATTGACTTCTTTGAGGAAATTGCCAAGCTGCGGGCTGCACGCCGCATTTGGGCCAAGGTTATGCGTGACCGCTTTGGCGCTAAAGACCCGCGCTCGTGCTGGATGCGGTTTCACACCCAGACAGCTGGCTGCTCACTGACTGCCCAGCAGCCCTATAACAATGTTATCAGAACAGCTGTCGAAGCGTTGGCTGCTGTCTTAGGCGGAACCCAGTCGCTACATACCAACTCGCTGGACGAGGTCTTATGCCTGCCGTCCGAACATGCTGTGCAGATTGCCGTAAGAACCCAACAAATTCTGGCCGAAGAAACAGGTGTTGCCAACACAATTGACCCCTTAGCCGGCTCGTACTTTGTGGAATCACTTACCAATGAAATGGAAGAAAAAGCCTGGGAATATATCCATAAGATTGACGATATGGGCGGCATGATTGCTGCCATCGAAAAAGGCTATCCGCAAATGGAAATTTCGGATGCTGCCTATAAG
>JAGGAA010000351.1 GCA_017889675.1 Bacillota bacterium
GCTGTGCCTAATCTCAAAGATGAAGAAATTAGCCACTCAGTTACGCTGCTGGATAAATTCATCGCCGGACAAGTTATTCCCGGTGCCAGGATTCAAATTCTGACAACAAGCAATATCGGTATAGAAGCAGTGACCCCCCTTGTTCATGCCCAGGCCGGTCATACTAATGTATCACTATACTCGACTGCTCTCGGGGTAATTGAGCCTAATGCGCGTGGCGAGTTATACCAGGTGCTTAATGAAGTAAGAGGAGTTTTGGCAGGCATGACAGCCATCATTATCACCATTTTGCTGCTGGGGCTTGACCACACGGCCATCATGACTGTCATTCGCCGCAAGCGCTTAGCGAAAAAGCTGCCTGCCACAGGCTGGCGCAAAGTAGTTGAGCGACTGACAATAGCATTTACTGCACCTGAGCGCCGCTATGGCATGAGTGTAGGTGCCGTTATGCTGACAGGCATGTTTGTGCTCTCTGGTGGTGGTATTCCGTATCTGCCTTGGATTGGGGTACCTCTTATTGGTGCTTTGCTTGGCTTGCTAGTGGCTGCCTATACTGAAAAGATTAGCCCGATTGCCGGCGAAGAGGTTATGGCTGGTGAAGCACTGGGCATGTCTCTAGATGAGGTCATGCGGGAGATTGTTATTCCCAGTGGCCGCCCAGGTCTGTTGCAAAAGCTGAACCAACGCAAGGTGATGTTTAAGTAATTGATGGACAATGGTAGCTAGAATGGCGGTGAGCAATATGCTCAACATCCAGAACCTATATAAACAATTTGGCAGTCTGGTAGCTGTCAATAACCTTAGCCTGACAGTGGCTCCCGGGGAGACTGTTGTCATCATGGGGCCGTCAGGGTGTGGTAAGTCAACAACCATCCGGACAATTAACCGCCTGATCCAACCAGACAGGGGTTCTATTGTCTTTGATGGTGTAGACATTACCCAATTAAGCGAAGACAAGTTGAGAAAGGTGCGTAAGCGTATTGGTTATGTTTTTCAGCACTTCAATCTGATTAGTCGGCTCAGCGCTGTTGAAAACGTTATGCTAGGACTAGTCATGGGGGGACAGTCCAAAGAGGAGGCCTATGACAAGGCGCTTATTGCCATGACCAAAGTAGGGATCGAACAAGTACAAGACCAGAAACCAGATCAGCTGTCTGGCGGGCAGCAACAACGGGTAGGCATTGCTAGGGCTCTGGCTTTTGAACCAGAACTTATGTTGTGGGATGAACCTACCGCATCCCTTGACCCGATGTTAGTAAGAGAAGTTCTTGTCGTTATGGAGGAATTGGCTAAATACCGGGCAGCCACCATGCTGGTGGTGACCCATGAAATTGCTTTTGCGCTGCACGTAGCCGACAGAATTGTGCTTATGGAAAAAGGCGCTTTGTAGAAGCAGGAATTCCAAGTCAAGTATTTGTTGATCCGGCTTCCCATGTTGGCCGCCAGTATAAAGAACTCATTGAGTACCAACTCAATACCAGCGCCCGTACTCTAGCTGGCAAACGTATTGCCTAAATCTCGGTCTTCCAAATTTTTATTAACATACTTGCGTAAAATCTCAATTTCCTGTAAAATTAATTGGACTTAGACAACTCAGGAGGAAACCTATGGATCGCCAAACCACAGTAGCTTCGTGCGTAACTTATACCGGTATCGGTCTGCATTCAGGGCGGGATGTAACCATCGCACTCAACCCGGCGCCATCCGGTAGTGGCATAGTATTTGCCCGGACTGACCTTGCTGGTATGCCTAGTGTAGCAGCCAAGGCAATCAATGTAACTAATGCCATGCGGGCGACTACACTAGAATTTGGCGAGGCCAAAGTTTTTACCGTGGAACACCTCTTAGCGGCGTTTGCAGCTATGGGTATTGACAACTGCCTGGTGGAAATTTCTTCAGTAGAACCACCGGTAGCTGACGGTAGTTCGCTGCCTTTCATTAAAATGCTGGAGACAGCAGGGATTAAAAGGCTGGCTGAACTGCGTCGTCCGCCCATTGTCATAAAACAAGCCATAACAGTGCGTTATCCCGAAAAATTTATTACTATTTTACCATATGACGGATTTCGCATTACCTTTACCTCCATTAATCCGCATCCGCTGTTAGGTGTTCAATTTGGTGATTATGAAATAACTCCTGAAGTATTTGCCCGGGAACTGGCTCCGGCTCGTACCATTGGCTTTATGCACGAGGTGGAGGCTCTCAAAGCACAGGGATTGGCTTTGGGCGGAAGCCTGGACAATACAATAGTATATGATGACGAAAATTGCTTAACGCCGCTGCGGTTCCCAGATGAACTGGTCCGGCATAAAATTTTAGATGTAATCGGAGATTTAGCATTAGCTGGCCGCATTGCCGGTCATGTTATTGCCGTAAAGTCAAGCCATGCGCTCAATACGACGTTGGCTAAAGAGATTGTAAAAGCAAGTATGTGATGAAGATTTGAGGAGGCGTTTCCTAGATGATTTTGACAGCAACAGAGATTCAAGCCATTATCCCGCACCGTTACCCCATGCTACTGGTGGACCGCATTATTGAACTTGAACCAATGAAACGGGCGGTAGGCATAAAAAGTGTAACTATCAATGAACAGTTCTTCGCCGGACATTTTCCGCAAAAACCGGTTATGCCAGGAGTGCTTATTTTGGAAGCTATGGCGCAGGTTGGCGGTGTAGCTATGCTATATCCTGAAGAAAACCGCGGTAAGTTGGCTGTTTTTGCGGGGATGGAGCGGGTTAAATTCAGAAAACCGGTTACGCCTGGTGATCAGCTACGAATGGTAGCTGAGGTTCTGAAACTTCGCGGTTCAATCGGCAAGTTATGGGCACAGGCCTTTGTTGACGGTCAGATTGTGGCGGAAGCCGAATTTTTGTTTGCACTTACAGCAGTATAATGATCGAAAAACGGATATAAATACTGAAAGATGGTTGATAAATGCGAGTAATGTAGGTATTCGGCTAATAGTGCTTAATTTTACCCGAAATTAGCATGTCATTTTTCGACTGTCCAGTCGGAATATATATAACAACAAACGACACTTAAGAACTGCTTATATAGCTCTAATTCTAGTGGGGAGTTGATTTTGATATGAAACCGGAATCGGTGGTAATACCATTGCGAAAAATACATGAAACTGCAGTAATCCACCCCAATGCCCGTATTGGTAAAGACGTAGAAATCGGGCCTTACGCCGTTATCGGCGAAAATGTGCTTATTGGCGACGGTACGCAAATTGGTGCTCACGTAGTAATTGATGGTTGGACTAGCATTGGCAAAAATTGCGTAATCTTTCCAAGTGCATCCATCGGCGCTGAACCGCAAGATTTGAAATTTCGTGGCGAAAAAAGCTACGTATTTGTAGGGGATAATACCAAAATCCGTGAATTTGCCACAATTAACCGGGCTACCGGCGAAGGGGAAGAAACACGGGTTGGCTCTAATTGCCTGCTGATGGCCTATACGCATGTAGCCCATAACTGTACTGTTGGCAATTATGTAATTATGTCAAATGCAGCAACATTGGCTGGCCATGTAGTTGTAGAAGATCGTGCGGTTATTGGTGGGTTGGC
>JAGGAA010000352.1 GCA_017889675.1 Bacillota bacterium
CACTAATGCATCGCGGGTAGTCTGTGTAAATTCGTCAATATTCTGTCTGGTACCCGGACCGGCACTCAGACTGCTAAGTGTGGCAACAATTTCCGCATACTCTACCGACGCGACCCGGTTAACCGCATAAACAATCGGCACAGTTGCCTGTCCACCACAGGTGACCATGTTAACGTTGCATTCATTGATATGCTGCTCCATATTTACTGCTGGAACCATATACGGGCCAACTGCGGCCGGAGTCAGATCAATCGCAAAAATCCCTGCCCCTTTTAATAACGGTGCATGCTTGGCATGCGGTCTGGCACCAGTGGCATCAAATACAAAATCAATTTTATTTTTAGCATGATATGCTAACAGACCATCAATACCTTCGGCAGTGATTGCAATGCCGAATTCCTTCGCCATTCGCAGACCTTCCGATTCGGCAATAATACCTGCCATCATCACCATTTCCAAATTTTCACTGCGACGAATCTTCATCATTAAGTCAATTCCAATGTTACCTGGGCCAATAATAGCTGCCCGTAATTTCTTTTGCTCCAAATTACCCATCCTCTCTAATCCTCTTCGCTATGTTAGTTCGGCATTGTCAAACACAGTTCGTACTTTCACCTAAAAAAATTTAATACCGAATAAAAAACTTGAAATTAATCCTTAAACCCCAATTGATGCGAAATATCCTTGGCAGTCCTTACCACTCTGATGGCAATTTCATCAAGCTGGGGCACCAACAGCCTGCTAGCCGGTCCCGAAAGGCTAATCGCGGCGATAATTGAGCCGGAACTATCTTTTACCGGTGCGGCAATACATTGTAAGTCCTGCTCAAACTCCTGACTGTCGAAAGCATATCCCATTTCCCGTACCTGCTGTAGCTGATAAAGCAGTTCCGGCAAGTCTGTCACGGTATTACTTGTGTATTTTTGTAATACACGGTCATAATATAAATCCAAAATTTGCTGCTTATCCAGACCTGAGAGCAACACCTTACCAACACCTGTACAATAAGCCGGGTTGCGACCACCGACTTGTGATCGTATACCAACTGATCGCAAACCATCCACTTTATCGATATAAACAACATCTTCACCGGAAAGTATCGCAAGATGCGTTGTTTCCTGATAAGTAAGCGATAACTCCTTCAGGTACGGCAACGCAATATCTCGCAAATCTAGATTGGCGATATAAGCCTGACCTAATTCAAATACCTTTACACCAAGAGAATATTTTCCTGTCTTGGTGTCCTGACGCATATAGCCAAATTTCTCCAAGGTAGCAATAAGACCATGGGCAGTACTCTTGTTTATGTCAATACCTTTGCTTATTTCTGTTAGACCGGCAATGTTGCCATGTTCTGCTACATACTCTACGATCTTAAGCGCGCGTACTACTGATTGAATAGTTCTTTCGCCCTCCTGTTTGCCAGCCACTAGCTGTCTTACACACTTCGACAATCACCAGCCTTATTCCTGCTCACTATAGTATCCCTCAAAAAATATTTTTAGACTAACTCTGGGTAGCCTCTGCTTTTTTCAGCAACTCCTGGATTGTCTGTAATTGCGTAGTTGTCAAACCAGTAGCTGGTTCTTTTACCGCCGGAACAAAGGGATGTCCGGTGGCGGCGGCAGCACCTTTAATGCCGGCAATAAAGGGCTGGGACACATCATACAGGTTCATTAGCAGGGAAATCTTGGCTTGCGCTACCGCAACCTTGTCTAAATCTTTCGCAGCATAGGCGTTCATAAGACCAGCAAAAACCTGCGGAATGATATTGGTTAAACCGCACAAAACACCATCACCACCTGCCATTAGCCTGTCAGGGAAATTATATAGTACAATCGGCAGCGAGGTACTACGGGCAATACTGGCATAATACTGGTAGATTGTTTCGGTATTCAACTTAAAGTAATACGGCGATATAACTACTGCCGCATCAGCACCAGCCTGCTCCGCAAAACGAGTAAGTTCAATAACCTCTGCTTGCACCGTACCGCCTGTGCCGATAAGTACAGGTACCCGTTTGTTTACTGTCTTTATGGCAAATTTGATAAACTCCTTTTTTTCTTCCATAGAAAGTGCGAAAAACTCACCAATACTGCCTAAAAAAAGAATTCCGTTAATCCCATTGTCAATTAGCCGGTTGATGTGGGTCTCATTCCCTTTGAAATCAATCCTTCCTTGTTCATCAAGAATAGTAATAATCGGTGACAGTACCCCTTTAAACATGTTTATACCTCCATTTTATATAAAATTCAAACCCTACCTATGTCAAACACTTGCCTCCCGTAGAGACGCAGCAAGATTACTGGGTGATTGTTGGTAGTGTTTTTTAAAAACGCTGCTAAAATAACTGGCATCACGAAATCCCACCATGCGAGCAACCTCATTAACAGTATATTTACCTGTTAGCAACATTTCTTTCGCTTTTTTCAAGCGAATATTCGTCAAATAAGTCGCGTAACCTTCGCCGGCATGTTTCTTAAAAATACGGCAAAAATAGCCTGTACTCATAAATAATTTTTCGGCCAATTGTTCCAGTGTAAGGTCTTTATGGTAGTTAGTATTGATATACTCAACCGCCCATTTCACTGCTTGCTCGGCTTGATTTTGCTCTAAAGAGCCAACATTACTCTCCAAAGTGTCAATCAAATTACACAAACATTGTTCTAAATCGCATACTGAAGCTGTCTGATTCACTTGCGTGATGAAATTCTTGCGAATCAAATTTGCATCAATATCGGAAATAATATATTCCGCATACTTTCCAACCAGATTATTGGCGATTTTTATAATTGCGGCGTGCACATATTCAGGCTGACAAACACACTGCTTGGCGTCACTCAAAAACTGGCGAAAAACTGTTTTGGCTTGCTCTGGTTTACGTTCCAGCAGATATTCCCGTAGTTGTTTTTGAATGACCTCACATTCTATTTCTTTAGGTCCATCCACAGCACTGTCAATTACTAAGAGCCCCTGCTGTTGCCAGAATAAACCGGCCTCCCGTTTCTTCTTGGCATTCTTGTAGTCCCCACCAATTTGCGACGGTCTAGCCACCAAACTGAGACCGGCACAAATCGTAATCGCATATTTTCGTTCCCACTCTTCCAATTGAGTCTGCAATACACAGCGTTCATCATAATCCCAATGATCAAAAATCATCACTAATTCATCACTAAATGAGGTTACAATGGCATTTTCCCCGAAATGAGTCGTACTTTCCTGCAGAAGTCGTTCTTCCATCCCACCACTCTGGGGCCTCTCCGAATTATGCCAATACGACACAGAAAGGATAGCAGCCGGACTGAAATCTTCCATTTTAGAGATACACTGCAATAATTTCAAAGCACCAGGATTATCACTGTCCGATTTCAATAATTCAAATAACCGCTGTTGTGTCACAACAGGTCTGTCTTTGGCAATTTGTTGCTCCAACCGCTGGAGCCGTTGTTTCGATATTCGTTGACTTAACGCGCTGGCGATACCTTTGCGAAGTGCATCTGCCAATTGAGCTGGTTTAATAGGCTTTAGCAGATAGTCGGCAACATGAGTTTGCACAGCTTGATGAGCATATTCAAATTGACTATAGGCAGTTAATATATAAATAATTGCCTCTTTGTGCCTTTCCCTAATAAGCTTTGCCGCCTCAAGACCATTCATCAACGGCATATTAATATCGAGTATGATAAACTCCGGCTGATACAAGTCTGCCAACTGCACAGCTTGTTCTCCATCCTCTGCCTCACCGCAGATTTGGAAAGGCAAATTGTACTGTTTAACAATATACCGCAGGTATTGGCGCACCGCAGGCTCGTCACAATCCCTTTCAGACTTGGCGGATCATAATCAGCATTAGCCAGTTCCCGAACTGCCTCAACAATGGCGTCAGGTATTCCACAACCATTGTCGCAAACCTCAATAACTCCACAGTTTCCTTGCATGTACCCATGCACCCAAAGTTGTCCTTCTTGACGAACATTTTTAAATCCGTGCAATATAGAATTCTCTATTAACACCATTATCGTCATAAAGGGAATTTTTATTCCTAAGATCGCGGGATCTATGTCAATATCAACAGTAAATTTATCTGGAAACCGCGTCTGTTGAATAAACAAGTAGTCTTTAATATAGCTTAATTCTTCTTCGATCGTCACTAACGAATCTACTTTGCCCAAACTCAATCTGAGCAGATTCGAGAGCGAGTAGGTTAGCGACGCCAAAGTGCTGGCACCATCCATTTCAGCCTGTTGAGCGATGGTATTTAGTGTGTTAAAAAGAAAATGCGGATTAACTTGTGATTCTAAAAATTTCAGTCGCGCCTGGCTTAGGGAATGATGCAGTAATGCTTGTTTTTCCCGTTCTTGCGATAAATTAACCCGGTAGTCGCTCAGTTCTTTTTCTTTCATGGAATTAACCATTAGCTGTACAAGCGAAGCACTCACTAATGACAAAGTTTCAGCAACAGAATTAAGGTGATTGCGGTGGATAAAGTTCAGCTTGAAATAGACTTCCTGCGCACTGTTGGCTGCAATATTGCTTGGAGCTGGCTCTGCCTGGGTT